>NZ_KB291456.1:0-46658 GCF_000318295.1 Capnocytophaga sp. oral taxon 326 str. F0382 | reverse complement strand
CAAACGTCCCCTCAAGAAAAACTTTTAGGATAGCTTCTTTATACTCTTAACCCCTGAAACCTATCACCTAACCCCTGTTACCTGAAAACAGTGTTTTCCCTCCTCAAAAGTGTAATACACCTTTAAATGATAGCGCTCTGCAATCGATTTTACTATAGCTAAACCCAAACCCGTTGAAGTAGCATCCTGCTCTCCCTTGTGGAAACGTTGGAAAATCTTAGAAGGGTCTAAGCGCATTATATCTTTGGCAGTATTTTTTACTTGAAAACGATTCTCTTCTATCAATATTTGTATATTGCCCCCCTTTTCAGTATATTTTATAGCATTGCGCAATAAGTTTGAAACGAGCACCCTTGCCAAATCAGGATTCATCTCTACTTGAAAATCACTTATTTCTTCTATGTTTACTTCCAATGATTTAAAGGCTATCAAATCACTCAAGTCTTCTATAATATCAGTAGTAAGAGTTTGAAATGAAATATATTCTGCTTGCTTGTATTGTTGATTTTCTATACGAGTGAGCATCAGTAGCGACTTGTTTAGGTGACTCATTCGCATCAACGATTGTTTTACCTCACTCAGTTGCACCAATTGCTTCTCAGTCAGCGACGAATCATTGCTGAGCAGTTCCAATTTGTTGAGCGTGATAGCCAAGGGCGTTTGTAGTTCGTGTGAAGCATTCTCAATAAACACCTTTTGTTCCTCAAACATCACCTCATTACGCTGCCACATCTGTTGGATGTTGTCGTGCAGTATGTTGAACTCTATAACCTCAGTAGTGATAGGTTGTAGAGTAGTTTTACTCCCCACCTCATATTGTCTAATTGCAGAGACAATTCCCTTAAAAGGCTTCCATATTTTGTTGATTACTAATAGATTGATAAGATACATCGAAAACACTAACACCACATAAAGCACCCCCAAGGCAACCGCCAAGTTGAATAATAGGTCATCTTTTTCCACTGTCGAAGTGCGTATCTCAAGCGTATAAGGGTTCATATCGCGGTCGTAGAACCCTGTTTTTAGCACCCTATAAGGCTCATCTTCATCGTCAAAAGGCATATAGAAAAATGCATTGCTAAGGATATTGCGGTCAGAAAAATCTTCTTGTGAAGGGTAGACCCTAAAATCCTCTATACCAAACTCATTCACTTGCAACAGTTCGGGGTGGCGGAGGATATTTTGGATAATAAGCGTCTTTTTATCCTTAAGTCCATCGTCTATATTGTCGTACACTTCATCTAAAATATAAGCGTAGAATACAACTGCCCACACCGCCAAAATCACTAAGAAGGCGAGTGTAAGGTAGCGCAGAGTGTAGTTTTTCAATGATATTTTCATCCTTATACCAATTTGTAACCAATGCCGTAAACCGCTTGTAAATCTATCTCAGCTTCAGCGGTTTTGAGTTTTTTTCGAAGGTTTTTTATTTGCGAATAGATAAAATCAAGGCTGTCTACTTGGTCTATATAGTCACCCCACACAGCTTCAGCGAGTGTCATTTTCTCCACCAATCGATCAGGGCGAATCATAAAGTAGTATAATAGGTCGTATTCTTTGCGATTGAGAGTCAGAGTCTCCTCACCTACCTTCACAGTACGTGTTTTCGGGAAAAGACGTACGTTTTTAAGATGAATCACCTCCTCACCTTGTTGGTTTTTTCTCCGTATAATCGATTTTATCCGAGCCAAGAGTTCTGCCAGGTGAAACGGTTTTGCCAGATAGTCGTCAGCTCCTTTTTCAAGCCCTAACACCTTGTCTTCCACCGAGTCTTTCGCCGATATAATGAGTACCGAGTGGTTCTTTTTCATCGCTTTGAGCTCGTCTAAGAGCTGCATACCACTGCCGTTGGGCAGCATAATGTCCAACAGTATACAGTCGTAGTCGTAATCAGCGAGTTTAGAAAGACCAGAGGTATAATCTTTCGCTGTTTCTACTAAAAAATGCTCTTCTTCAAGAAACTGTCGCAGGGTAAGCCGCAGTTCTTTTTCGTCTTCTATTATCAATATTTTCATACGGGGGCAAAGATAAAGATAATTAGTTAATTAAGCAATTTGTCAATTAGTAATTTTAGTTTGTTATTTTTATATTATTCATATACGTAAGACGAATAGTTATTAAAATATTTTAAAAAATATCGAAAGATTATTTTTGTCTCAAATACCCTTGTAAAGCTTCATTACTCCAAATTTAACAATAAATTAACCTGAAATTCATTTTTAGTAAAAATAATATCTTAAATCTGATGTTTTTATGATTTTAATTTGGTAAAAAGTAAAAAAACAATTCAATATTCATTTTTTTTACAGTTAAAATTTGCAAATTTAGAAAGTGAATAAAATAAAAAATAATCTTATTTAATTTCGTTTGATTATCAAACTACTATATATTTTAAAAAGAAAATATATAAAAAACGAAAAAAAAATTGCTCAAAAAATTTGCATTATGTTAATGTATTCATAACTTTGCCCCAAAATTAATTTATTTCAATAAAGTAATGAAAGTAAAAATATCAATGCTGATTTTCGTTTTTGCATTGTTTAGCGGTGCGCTAATGGCACAAACGAAAGTAACAGGTACAGTTACTGGCGGTGATGGAATGCCACTGCCAAGTGTGAGTGTTGTCATTAAAGGTACAACACGTGGAGTTTCTACCGACTTTGATGGGAAGTATGAAATTCAAGCAAATGCAAATGAGACCCTTGAGTTCATCTCATTAGGGTATGCTACTCAGCAGAAAAAAGTAACTCAAGCTAAAGGGCATCTCACCCTTAATATAGTAATGCAAGAAGAAGCATTACAACTCGGTGGGGTAGTGGTAACCGCTTTGGGTATCAAACGCCAAGAAAAAGCCTTGAGTTATAACATACAACAAGTAAAAGCCGAAGAGCTTACAAAGGTGAAAGATGCAAACTTTGTAAATACTCTCAATGGTAAAGTTGCTGGGGTAGATATCCAGCGTAGTTCTGCTGGAGTAGGTGGAGCTACTAAAGTAGTAATGCGTGGTGCTAAATCCATTAGTGGTGATAACAACGTGCTCTATGTAGTGGACGGGGTGCCTATTGGTAACCAATCCGATAGATCAGGTGATGGTACTTCTTTTGGTTCAGGTCGAGCTTCTGGTGAAGGTATTGCCGACTTTAACTCCGAAGATATCGAAAGTATCAACGTACTCACAGGTCCTTCAGCAGCCGCTCTTTATGGTGCTGCAGCTGCTAATGGGGTAATCCTTATCAATACTAAAAAAGGTCAAGAAGGGAAAATGAAACTTAATGTTTCTTCTTCTGTAGAACTTACGAATCCTCTAATAATGCCAGAATTTCAAAATACCTATGGAAACAAAGCTGGCGATTATAACTCTTGGGGTGATAAACTCTCTACACCTACTTCTTATGACCCTAAAGATTTCTTCAAAACAGGGCTTACGCTTAATAATGCAGTAAACCTATCGGTAGGAAATAAGAATAATCAAACTTTTGCCTCAGCTTCTCATATACAATCGGATGGGATAGTGCCTAATAGTGCTTATCACCGTTATAATATGACTATTCGCAATACTTCTTCTTTCTTAAACGATAAGCTGGAACTTGATTTATCAGCAAGCTATATTCGTCAATACGAACGCAATATGGTTAGCTATGGTACTTATTTCAACCCTATTGTAGGTGCTTATTTATATCCTCGTGGTAATGATTTCGAGCAAGAAAAGTACTTTGAGCGTTACGATGTAGGAGCAGGTTATGCAAAACAATATTGGTCAGTAGGTGGTTTTGGAGCTGATATCCAAAATCCTTATTGGATAGCTTATCGCAATATACGTCCGTTAGCGAAAGATCGCTATATGTTCTCAGGGCAACTCAAATACAATATTTTGAAAAATTTGAATGTAGCCACTCGTTTCCGTATAGATAATACTTATACTGAGAAAGAAGATAAACGTTATGCAGGTACTATACTTACCTATGCCAAAGAAAAAGGTTTTTATAGCTATGCACAGGAAACTTTCCGTCAAAAATATGTAGATATTATGTTGAACTATAATGCTACATTCAAAGAAGATTATAGCCTTTCTGCTAACGTGGGTTCTTCATTTGAGGATTATGATACCAAAGGAAGAGGGTATGGAGGACAATTGCTCCGTCTTGCTAATAAGTTTACTTATAACAATATCGACCCTAATAACTCTGTGCCTATAGAAACAGGTGGTGACAGTAGAAAACGTAACATAGCAGTCTTTGCTTCTGCTGAATTAGGATGGAAATCTTTAGTATATCTTACCCTTACAGGGCGTACCGACTGGCCTTCTCAACTCGTAAACACTAAAGAAGAAGCTATTTTTTACCCTTCTGTAGGTCTTTCAGGAGTACTTACTGAATTGCTCTCTTCTGAACAACGCCAAAAACTATACCCAGTGTTAAGTTTCGCTAAAATACGCAGTTCATATACTGAGGTAGGTTCTCCTATCGCCTATACAGGTCTTACCAAAGGAACTGAAACCAGAGAACTCGTAGGGGGGATACCTCAAGCCTATAAGTATTATCCTCTTCCTGATTTTAAAGCTGAACGTACTCGTTCTTATGAAATAGGTTTAAATACCAAATGGCTTAAAAATACCTTGTCATTCGATGTTACAGTGTATCATTCTAATACCTATAACCAATTGCTCAAAAGAGAATTGTCAAAAACATCAGGATATGACTATATGTTCTTACAAGCAGGTAATATCCAAAACCGAGGTATTGAAATGACTTTAGGTTATAACAAAGAGTTTGAAAAAGGATTCAATTTTGCTACTCATATTACTGCATCAGCAAACCGTAATAAAATTATAGAATTAGGTTCAAAAGTTCAAAACCCTCTTAATCCAGCAGAAACTCTGGACTTTTCTGAAATACAAGTAGGACGCTTCCGCTTGCGTGAAGGAGGTGATATAGGTGATGTATATGATAACAAACGCATCAAACGAGATGCTAACGGATTAGTAGACTATGGTAGTGGTACACTACTTACTGAAAATACTGAACCTTATAAATTAGGTAGCGTAAATCCTGATTGGACTTTAGGTTGGAGTGGTAATGTAGGCTACAAAAATCTCTCTTTGAGTTTCTTGTTCAAAGCACGCCTTGGAGGTATTGTTATTTCCGAAACTCAAAAATGGTTAGATCGCTATGGAGTATCTAAAGCTACTGCCGATGCTCGCGACCTCGGATATGTACAAATGGGTAATTTCAAAGTAAAACCTGAAACTTACTATCGTGCTATTTCTGACCCTGGTATGAACTCTTACTATGTCTATTCAGCTACCAATGTACGTTTGCAAGAAGTAGCTCTTACCTATAGTTTCTCTAAAGAACAATTAGGTAAATCTCTTTCAAATTTGAGTATTTCACTCATTGGTAATAACCTTTGGATGATTTATAACAAAGCTCCTTACGATCCAGAACTTACAGCAACTACAGGTATCACAGGTCAAGGTTATGACAATTGGATGTTACCAAGTTTAAGAGGCTATGGTGTAAGTGTGAAGTTTGGCTTTTAATAATTAAAAAAACGATAATGAAAAAAATAATTATAAACTCACTATTGCTTATAGGTCTTTTTACCACAGCAAGCTGTACAAAAGATTATAAGGATATCAATAAAAATACTTATGGCGTAACCGATGAAGAGTTAGCCAAAAGTGGTATAGTAGGCTATGGTAATAGTTTCCTACAAATGCAACAGTATGTAATTCCTATTGGAGCTCCTGCTAAAACTACAGAGCCTGGTAATGATTTGCAAGTTACCGACCTTATTTCCTCAGGGAACTATATAGGTTATTTCGGGAATAACAACAATTGGAATTTCAATATCGAAGCTACTTGGAATTTCAACGATGGTAGAATGTCTTATGCTTATGAATGCTTTTACACTAAGTTGTTTACCGAATGGAATTCTATTAAAAAATCTATCGGCAACTCTCAAGATGTACAACAAAAAAGAGCTTTAGCCCTTGCTAATATTATCAAAATTACAGCTTGGCTTCGCGCTACTGATGTATTCGGACCTATAGTGTATAGCAATGCTGGTAATGGCGATATAGCTCCATCATTGGATAAACAAGAAGATGTGTACAAAGCAATGTTACAAGAACTTGACCAATGCTTAGCTGTACTTGACAATGGAACTACAGTAATGGCCGATTACGACCTTATTTACGGCGGCAACATTGCTAAATGGAAAAAATTCGCCAACTCTTTGATGTTGCGTATGGCAGTACGAGCTCACTTCAAAGATGCTGCTTTAGCTAATACTTATATAGCTAAAGCTTTGGCAGGAGGAGTGATGACTGAAGCTGCCGATGAAGCTAAAATAGGTAACTCACCTAAACAACCGCTTAAAAACTCTATGATAGCTTCTATAGATTACTCCGAAACTCGTATGGGGCTTACAATATGGTCTTACCTTAAAGGATATAACGATCCTCGTATAGCTGTCCTTTTCAAAAAAGGAACCTATAGAGATGTGGAAGATTATTATGCAGTAGCTCCTACAGCAAGCCTCCCTAAATATGAAGGTATTCGCAATACGGCTTTCTTCGCTTCCAAACCTAACGTAGATGATAACTCACCTTTATCTTGGATGCGTACCTCTGAAGTGTTATTTTTGAAAGCTGAAGCTGCTTTATATGGCTTAGGAGGGCTTTCTGCTTCACAAGCTCAAGGCTTCTACGAAGAGGGTGTGAGAATGTCGTTCCAAGAAATGGGCACCTCTATGCCTTCTAATTATTTGTCAAGTACTAATAAACCTCAAGAATTAAATTCTTATTGGTATGCTCCTTATACTTATGACTTAGTAACTAACAATATTTCACCTAAATGGGATGATGTGCAAACAGGTAAGGAAGAAGAACAACATCTTCAAAAAATTATTACTCAAAAGTATTTGGCAATGTATCCTAATGCAGTAGAAGCTTGGACTGAGTACAGACGCACAGGCTACCCATTAATTATGAAATATCAAGATACCTCTGCGCCTAGCCGCATAGGTTGTCCTACCTGCTTTGTGCCTGAACGATTTAAATATTCTGCTAAAGATTATTTAACTAATAATAAGTTACAAACAGAAGTGCCTGCTTTGTTAGGAGGACCCGATATAGGTGCTACTCGTTTATGGTGGGTACGCCCTAATAGACCACAACAAAATTAACCTTAAATAATAAGAAAAATGAAAAAATATAGTTTTTTATTCTCTTTAGTTATTGTAGCTCTTGCTGCAGTAGGATGTAGTAAGTGGACAGAAACTGAGCGCCTTACTTACGACAACCAAGATGTACAAAAATTAGTATATCTAATTGAAGCGCAAAAAGAATCTGATTTGAATCCTCACATGCGAGAGTATTACAAAAAATTGCGTGAAGAGTACCGCACTAAACCTCGCGTAAAAGGCTTTGGTTGGTTCGGTAACTGGACAGGTAAAGGTGATAACGCTCAAAACTATTTGCGTTGCTTGCCCGATAGCGTAGATTTTGTATCATTATGGGGTACAAGAGGTAAACTTTCTGAAGAACAAAAAATAGATTTGAAATTCTTCCAAGAAGTAAAAGGAGGTAAGGCTCTTTTGTGCTGGATAGTACAAGACCTCGGAGGCCCTTTAACTCCAGTAGGTAAAGACCGTATTCAGTATTGGAAAAACGAAAAAGGTGGTGGTAATTTCAATGAAGGCGTAAAAGCCTATGCTAATGCCATTGCTGATACCATTGAAAAGTATAACCTCGATGGTTTTGATATCGACTTTGAACCTGGCTATGGACATAGTGGTGACTTAGCTGATGTATCTTATATAGGAGATATAGCAGGTGATAATCCTATGCAAGTGTTTATAGAAACCCTTAGTGCAAGGCTTCGTCCCAAAGGACGTATGCTCGTAATGGATGGAGAACCTTATTATCTTTCCAAAGAAACTTCTAAATTGGTAGATCATTATATCTATCAAGCTTATTGGGAAAGAAGTACAAATTCAGTAAAATGGAAAATTCAACAAGGAGACTTGGATGATTGGGAACGAAAAACCATTATCACAGTTGAATTTGAACAAACTTGGCGTACTGGAGGTGTTTCAGGATACAGAAGTGTACGTAATGAGTTGAATAGTATGGAAGGTACTCAAATATTGGATTATGCTACTTTCGATTTGCCAAGTGGTAAACGCATTGGTGGAGTAGGTTCTTATCACATGGAGTATGACTATGCTAACACTCCTGAGTACAAATGGCTCAGAAAAGCTTTGTATTACGGTAATCAAAAATATCCAGGCAATTATCAATAAAACTACTAAAAGTATACAATAATGAAAAAAATAATAGCAGGGCTCGCTATACTAAGTACCTTAGTAGCTTGCCAAGATGAATTATACGACAACGACCTCAAAGAACACAAAGCTAACCAAGCAGTGTATATTGATGGGGGCACCAGCCTTACGGTAAACTTAGCTGAAAATACTGAGTATATAGTGAAAAACTTCTCAGTAAAATTGGTAAGCCCCTCTACAGGAGGTGAATCTGCTACTCTCGAAGTAGGTAATGAGGCACAACTAAAAGCCTATAATGAAGCTAATGGTACTTCTTATGTATTATTACCTTCTTCAATGTATGAAGTAAATAAAAATGTTACTTTCAAAGTATCAGATGCCGTAGGGAATGTCTCTTTAAAACTAAAAAATGTACAATTCCCTTTAGGAAAATCATTTGCCCTTCCTATTAAATTGCGTGGTAATGGTATCAAAACAATTAAAGGACAAGATACTTTTATCATCTTAATAGAACAAGAATTGATAACCAAAGTGTTGAGAATATCAGGATCTGGATCTGAAAAAACTGATGTCTTTCCTAATACTCACACAGTAGATCAATGGACTTTAGAGGTAATGGTGAACCGTAGTGCTTATAATCAAAACAACCGTTCTATTGTAGGTACTAAAGCTGTAGGTGAACCTCTTAATGAAATATACACTCGTTTTGGTGATGTAACTATCCGTCCTAATCAATTGCAAATCAAAACCGGAGCTTCACAAATAGACATCCCTGCTGATAAACTTTCAGCTAAACCTGGTGAATGGTATATGCTTGCTTTTTGGTATGATGGTAAAACTACCAAAGTATTTGTAAATGGAGTAGAAGTAGCCTCTCGCGAAATACGTACAGGTGCTTATTCAGTTACAGGTTTGTGGATTGGCGGTAGCAACGAACTGATACGTGAAGTACGTTTCTGGAAAAAAGCTGTAAATCCTACTGAAATTAAGAAAAATATGTGGAAAACTATCGACCCTAAATCAGAAGGATTATTGTTCTACTACCCACTTAACGGTAAGAAATACGATAGAGCTACCGGTACTATAACTGACGACGAAACTAAACTTTGGGACTGGTCTGCTACTGGAGCTCATATGGCTAAACCAAGCACTGCTACTTTTGATAACAATAGTGGTAATGGTTACGTATTCCCACCAAGACAAAACTAATCTTATCAAATAATAAAGAATAGTAGTATTTTTATACCTCACACCCTTTGCCAAAGTTTATAGCATAAAAGCTATCAAAACTTTGGCAAAGGTTATTTTTTGACACATTCCCCCATCAACACATAAATTGCAGCTTGTTCCTCCCACTTGCAGCTTGTCCCCCTTCGGGGGTTCGGGGGTTATCTCCCACCGTTCCCACCGTTCCCACCGCTCCCCCTATTCCCACCATCTTTTTCCATCTTGTCCCCCTTCGGGGGTTCGGGGGCTAGTTACAAACTGTTAAATTTTTGTATACAAAAAGTTAAAATATAAAATATAAACAACTGCTGACAACCCTGTGTAAGAAAGTTTAACTATATGCTATTTGTTTATAAATGATACAGTTGTATAATTGTTGCTGCATTAATTAAATAAAGGTAGCCCCTTATAAACACCCTATTAGTTTTAACATTTAACAAAAATAGATTTTGCAGTTTCGTTGGAAATGTGTACTTTTGTGCATTAAAGTACCGTTGTGTACTATCGTTTCAAAATAGCATTTATAGCATTATGAAAAAGTTTTTTCTAACAATTTTCTTACTACTTATGGCAATGGGTGGGCTCAGTGCCCAAGCATTGAACTTAAACAACTTCTCAGCCATTGGTGAAAATGGCCAATGTAGTTCTGATGGTAAAATAAAAGTATCCATACCTGCAGGTATGGGGCCTACAGGCACTAAGTTGCAAGTGAAGTTGGATATCCCTAACGACCCAACAGGTCGTACCTGGCCTCTCGAAATAGGCGTAACAGGTAAAGATAGCTACGAATTTACTACTCTCAAAGCCGGTACCTATACCGTTACTATGATAGAAGTAGCTACTAATAAAAAATCTACAAATCCAAAGGTGATAACCATTACTTCTACCTATGTACCACCCCTATTTGTAGCAAATACTCTAAAATCTAACCCCCCAAGCTGTACCGGTGCAGGTAATGATGGAAGCGTCGCTTTTACTATCCAGCCCGGCGCCAAAGGCCCTTTTGTAGTAAAACTCACCAAAGGAGGCACCTTAATATATAGTGGTAACCATACCAAAACTACCGCTTCTCAGTCTCTACCTATTACTATTCAAGGAGGAGCAACTCACCCTATCACTGTCGGTAGTGACTATGAACTCTCTGTAGAAGATTTAGCCGGAGGAGTCCCTAACTGTGGAGATACCAATAAAACCAATATCACCATACTCCAACCCTCTCTCTCTTTAGCCTGCTTAGATTTAGAACTCAATTTCCTTAATTCAGGCATACGAATGAATGAAAACTGTAAGATAGGTCTTTCTTTTCAGTTGCTTCGTAAAGATAATGTAACACTTTCTAACTTCCAAAATCAAATAAAAACTTCTAATGCTGTATTCGTAAAACGTTACGATTCAGCAGGAAATTTCATTGCTTCCTATCCCATAGCCTCTACTTTTGATATGGCTTGGCGTGGAGCTCAGATAGCTAATTCTTCGTCTTTCACTACCCCTTATGTGTTTCAAGAAAACGATATAGTAGAAATAATAGTAAATATAGGAAAAAACCCTATTAAAAGAAAATTTAAACTCGATGGAAGTATCTTAAATGTTATAAACAATACTGCAAGTAGCCCAGCTTATTCTAATCAAGATGTTTTTAGAGATAATTCTGGTTCAAGAGTGATTGAAGCTCTAAACCGTTCAGACTTGAACGTAAACCCTTCAAAATTATGTACCGACCCTACTCAAAGATATTTATACGTCGATAACTATTGGCGCTCCGTGCGTTTGCCCGATGCCGATGATCCTACCCAAACATTAAATTTTGGCACTTATTATTGGTATAACGGCTTAGTAGGCAAATGGCACCCTAACGCTTCTTTCTCAGGCGCAGGATATTATTACGAAATATATAAATTTATAGGTACAGGCTTCCCCGGTTGGAATAACGCTTATACTACCAACCAAATGGACGAAACCGATACTTCTAAATGGTCAAATGAAAGCGGAAACGTAATTTGGCTCAACGAAAACTATGCCGACCTATCCGGATTACCCGATGGTTACTATATGGTCAAGTTTAAAGCTAAAAAAGCAGATGGTTCTTCTTTCTGCTACGAGCCTAAACGCGTTGTCGAAATAAAAGCTAAACCCAATGAAATAGCAAAACAATTCCACGGAATTGAGATAAATAAAGGCGTATTCAAAGGAACCGTATCAATACGCAAATGGCTCTCCCCCGAGCAATTTAACTATCCCGTAACTGTATCAATCGATTACTTAGACGACCCAGGAGCTGGAACAGGAAATCGTACCTACAATTTCCGCACTTCTATGCCCTTCGAAACCTCTCAGCGTACAGTTACTTATACATTCCCTATCGTAAGAACTTTGCTCAACCCTCAAACAGCACCTCCTAATACTGGGCTCTTCCAATTCGGAGACCTACCAGCTGGTAATTATCGCATTACACTTACCGATAACTGTAATAATACTACTTCCAAAGAGTTCTATTTCGATACCCCAATGCAGTACGATAGAGATCAAGTAAAAGTAGAACAAGGTTGTGCAGGCTCTTCTAAAGTAACTTACGACATAAGTTCCTCTCCTATAGGAACTATACGCGATGCTGTCTATACCTTATATAGAAAAAGCCCCTCTGGTAATTACGATATAGTGGTTGCTACTTCAAGAAACCCTAATCATACTTTCAACAACCTCCCTGAGGGCGACTACTTATTCGAAGCCAGAGGTTTCTACTATATGCGTATGAAACAAGGCGTATGGAAAGATAGTGCCCAATCAGGAAGTACAGGAATAATGAATTGGCAAAACCTTACCGACCCTAATGGTGTCGTAAATGGTTATAGTATGATCAATTCTCCTGACATCATAAACCCTTCCGATCCTCAAACCAACGGTACTACTGCCCTCCATAGAAGTAGAGTTTATCTCACTGTGAAACCAACAGGAGAACTCCAACGAAATGTAGTAGGTACCTCTTGTAATGGATCTGCAGGTTCCGGTATCGTAGCAGTTGGTATTAAAAACCCCGACTATATCCGATACCCTCTTACCTTTACTCTTAAGAACAAAGTTACCAATGCTCAGGTAGGAACAGTAACTTTCGGCGCTACCTCCACCGCTACGAACCACGTGTTCAAAAACGTAGCCAATGGCACCTATATAGTTACTACTTCCCACGCTTGTGGCGTCTATACCGATGAAGTCCTCGTAAATACCGATAGCTATACCTCCCCAGGAATTAGTTATGTTGCCCGCTCTACAAACCCTTGTAACGGCGACGTAGTCGATCTTACCTTCGGTGGTTCTACACAGCTCTTCGATATCGAGTGGTTCCGTATAGAAACTAATGGTACCGAAACCGAATTAGGCTTCGCTCAAACAATCTCCGATACCGTAACCCGCGATACTAAATATGTCGTGCGTTACAAATTGCAAGACCCTAACTTATGCGTAAATCGCAACGGTGAAGCCTCTATTACAATTCAGTTCGCTAAAGATACAACCCCTCCAGTAATTACAGGTTGCCCTACTGGAACTATCACCGTTGAAGCTATCTCCGGACGTTGCTATGGTGTACCTACTTGGGGTGTTGTAACGGCTACCGACGATTGCCGTATCGGTACTTGGAGCCAGTCACACCAAAGCGGACAACGATTCGATATAGGTACTCACACAGTTACCTATGTGTTCAAAGATACATCGGGTAATACCGCTACTTGTACTTTCAATGTAGTGGTGAACTCACGTGCCGTAAAAATGAAAGTGGATAACGACTATGTAGATGCTTCCGGAAGTCCTATCAACCGCGAATTAGGACTTACCGAAACATTCTACTACCGATTGAGATATAAAAACGAAGGTACAGCCAATGTCGCTACTGCTACCTTGCAGATTACATTGCCTAATCACCCCAATATCACAATAGGTCCCCCCGATTTCAGTAAAGCTAAACAAACTATCTACCACCCTACAGTGGTAGCTAGCACCGCTAATACTTTTACAATCGATATACCTAAACAAACCCTTACCCCTGGAGCTAATGAGAGAACCATACTCATCCCTATCACTCTCAATGGCGATTGTACCCAAATAGGTAAACCTTGTATGAACTTGCTCACTTCTACCTATTCATTCACCTATGTAGGTGGATTGACTGGCTGTACAATCCCCGAGCAAACAGCTACAGGATCTAAAACAATCGCTATCTCTACACAAAACTGTATGCGTAACGAGTTAGCTTGTAGCAACGGTTCTGGCATCAGTACCTTCCGCATTCAGGCTATACCAGGTTTCCTTGAATACAAATGGTATAAAAATAACATCTTACAACCTAACCCTAACAACGATTCTTTCTTTGATGCTACACAAACAGCTACCTATAAAGTAGAAAAAATAGCAGTGTGTGGCGGGGTAACCTATACCACTACCGAGATAATACAATTGCAAACCCCTGAAGACCTCGCCGACCCTATCAAACCGCAGTCTAACGGAGGTGATTTGTGTGCCGATAACAACATTTGGGTAAGTCACTTCATCTTGTGTAACCAGCCTTCACGCAATATAGTAGTAAACTTTAAAAATAGCAACTTCGTATGGCAAAAACTCAAACCTGGCTCTAACCCTACCAGCTTGAACTGCCCTAATGTCGATGATGCTGCTTGGGAAGATGTACATTCTAACCGTACTTTCGTCGCTAATGCACAAGGCCATTTCCGATTGAAAGTAACTAATCCTGAAGGTTGTGATGCTAAATTCTATTTTGATGTATTCACTAATTCTCTCAACGGAAGAATCCTTGACCACGGCGATATTACTAACTATCAACAAGGTTATATCCACGTACAAATGGCTACAGCTGGTATTACCTATAAATATGTACTAAAAGATGCTTTTGGAAACGTAGTAAACCAAAACGGTCAGCCTTTTGTCAATACTACTCAATTAGAGTACCGCGTTCCTGTTACTACACCAGGAACCTATACTGTAGAAATAACCTCTCCAGCATTACCCGATAGCTGTAAATTAGTATTAACTCAAGAAATTAAAAAAGTTACTACTCTTAGCGCTAAAGCCATCGCTAAAGCTTGGAAAGGATGTAACCTCCGCTCAATGCGATTTGAAGCTACCGGCGGTAAAAACCCTTATCAATTCGCAATATGGAGTATAGACGGCATCGTACAAAACGGCTATTCCGACTATGCTTCCGTACCAGCTTCAGCCTTTATATCAACTATTCCGGTAGGTTCTAGCTTCATCGAAAGCGATATACATATCGATCAACCTGGTAAGTACATCTTCATCGCTAAAGATGATACAGGTGCCTATGCCCTTACCCCTGAAGTAGAAATCTATCCCGAAAGCTTCTTGGGCTACACCATCAAAACACGCGATATTCTTTGTGGTTTCGCCGATAATACCGGTCAGATTTCTGTAACTTACAACACTATACAAAATGTAAAAACTACCCTCTATAAGTTCGATAACTTCGGTGGTAAAACTTATATTGACGAAAATGGTACTGGTTTCTTCGATAACCTTACTGCTGGTAAATATGAAATAGAAATAAAAATTAAAATGGGTTCTTCTGCAAGTGCAACTTGTACCTATAGAAACCCTAATATCGTAATCAACAGTATAGAAAGTACTTTGCGTGCCTATGCTGGTGTGATCGAAGATATCTCTTGCGATACCGCTACTCCATCACAGTACAAAGTACGTGTCAACAACGTTAGCGGTGGTACAGGTACTGGCTACGAATATAGTACTAACAACGTAACCTATAGCACTAACCCTGTACTAATGGTAGGATCTACAGCTAGTGTGGTATATGTACGCGATAGCAACAAGTGTACCCTCGAAATCCCTATCACTATCCGCCCAATAGTACCCCCTACCGTTACCGCTACTACAGTCAGCTACGATTGCGAAGGTAAAGGTACCTTCACCGTAACTGCTAATCCAGCAGGTAACTACGAATATCGAATCATAAAAGACGACGGTACCCTTAGCGAAACTCGTACCTCTAATGTCTTTACACTCCCACCAGGCGTATATAGCATCGAAGCTATTTATACTCCTGCTACAGCTACAGGTACCACACCTAACATCTTGTTCAAAGAAGACTTTGGCAAAGGTAATGATACTTGTGACTCACAATCAGTATTTATCACTTGTGCCGCCGGCGCAACTACTTTGGGTGATAACCAATATATGATCACTCGCCAAGTACCTACTGGCGGAACCAATTGGGTGACTACCCCTCCTTCCGATGCCTCTGGCGTTACCGATGGTCGCTACTTAGCTATCAACGGCACTTCTCCAGATAACGATAACGGGGTAATCTATAGACATACAATTAAAGATATAGTCCCTAATACCGAACTAAAAGTAGCAATGCATTTATTCAACCTATTGCCACCTACTTTTGTCGGAGGTGCTAACCCTAACATATTGGTACGCCTATATACCCCAGGTAATCCTGCTATCGGCGTACAACGATCATTAGGTGAATTGCAACGTATGGCTGCTTGGGAACAAAAAGAAATAACTTTCCCCGATACTGATATTACATTCAATACCGCTGTACTCGAAATTAGAAATACTGCCGCCGCCTCTACAATAGGTAGCGACTTAGCTATTGATGATATCGTAATTTCACAACCTACTAAACTATGTGCCGTACGCGCCGAAAGTATCTCAGTGAAAGTAGATAACAACAGAGCATTTACAGTACAAGCTACTGCCTACGACGAAAAATGCGGAAAAGACGATGGTTCTATCTATTTAATAGTCAATAACCCCGCTGGTAACTCAGTACAATATCACGTCGCTGGTGCTACCGTTTGGACTCCATTAACACTTACACCGCTTACAGCTACTCAAGGAGTCGCTACAATCACCGGTCTTAGTGCAGTAAACAACGGAACGCTCTTTGTACGTCGTACTTCCGACCATAATTGCGAAACAAGTGTCGACTATACAATCAAAAAACCTATACCACTCACCGTTACGGCTACCATTACAGCGCCTGTAACTTGTTTGAATACTTTTGCTTCTGTACGATTTACTGGCGATGGAGGTGCAAAACCTTATAAAAATTTCAGTTTCTCACCTATTACAGGTACAACACCAGCTAATAATAAAAACGCAGTAAATAACGAAGCCGACTTTAACCTCTCTAAAGGTACTTACCTTATACAGGTGGAAGATAATAACGGTTGTACTACTACCGCTACCCTAGAGGTTCCTGATGTGAAACCTTTACAAGTAGAAGTAGTTGACTTAGAACCTTGCTTCCGAGGAAATAATACCGGTCGTTTGCAACTAAAAGTCCTCAACGGTAATGGCGAGTATAAATTTAGTAAAGATGGTGGTGCTACCTTTGAAAATGGCTCTGTTGCTGGTGGTACATCTCATATATTCGAAAATCTTACCGCCGGTCAATACAACTTTGTAATTAAAGATGGCGCTGATTGCCAAACTAATACTACCTATACTATCGAAAACCCATTGCGTATACAAGTAACTGCTGTAAATGCCTTGAGTTGTGTCGCAAATAGCGAAGCCGAATATAAAATTACTTATACAGGCGGTAGAGTAGGAACTCGTGAATTCTTGTGGAGTCATAACCCTACCACTGGATTTACTGCCGCTGTAGGTACTGGTATGACCTTGAGCCAATCAGCAAATGTGTATACATTCAAAACCAAAGTAGAAGGCGACTACTACTTTAGAGTCCGTTACCTAATGCCTAATGGCGACTATTGTAATGTTACCTCTGATAAACAAGTAGTAAAAGTAGTATTACCTTCATTTGCAGTAAGTCCTACTGTCGAAGATGTGAGTTGTGCAGGTGCTAATACTGGTAAAATACACATCAACCCTGCCAGCGTAACTGGTGGAGTTCCTCCTTACACCTTGTTAGTAGACGATGGACTCACCACACAATCACACCCAGTAGCCGATATCACTGGATTGCAACCTGGTACTTATACCATCACAATTCAAGATGCTATCTCTTGTAAATCACTACCTGTAGGATTTACAGTTTCCCAAGTAACAGCTATGGTAGCAACCGTTACTCACACACCTATACGTTGTGCCTCTTCAGGTACCCAATTGGCAATTGCCGAAGCAGTAGTTACAAAAGGTGGTACAGCTCCATACAAATTTACTTTAGTGAAAAATGGCGTTGATGTTCAAACTCAAAACAATGTTACTCAAAACACAATTGTTCCTTACAACAATTTAGACATCGGTAACTACCAAATAGTAATAGAAGATGCCAAAGGTTGTAAGTATACTCACAACTTCGTCGTAAATTCCGAAGCCAATGGCTTAGATGTACGCCCAACTGGCGTTACAGGTTGTGCAGGAAATAGCGGTGAAGTAGCAATCTCAGTATACGATAAGAGTGGAGGAGTAATCCAAGACGGACAGTACATAGCTGTTTACCACGAAGGTATGCAAATCCCTTATGGAGCAACCGGAGGTGTAAAACCAATGCCTGATGGCCACACTTGGTATCGCGGTGGAGCAGTAGTCTCTACTACCCTTTCCGATGGTACAGTAGTACAAGCCTCTACACACACCTTTACTGGTTTGGTACCAGGGGTTACTTACACCTTTATAGTATACGATGCTAATACCCAATGTACCTTCACTAAAGAAGCAAACATCCACGTTCCTACACAATCTAATTTGAAGATAACAATCAATGGAACAGCTTCTACTACTTGTGCCGATGCAAATGATGGTAAAGTATTTGTAAACTTGAAAAACTGGAGTGCAGGAACAACTCTCTTGACCTATAAAGTTTATCGCTATATACCATCTCTCATTCCAGGACTTTTAGATCCTACCATAGGCCCTGTAGGTGGAACTATCCCAGTGTCAGGTACAGAAACTGATGTTACAATTACAGGAGTTCCTGCAGGTCGTTACTTTATACTCTTTACCGATGGTAATAACTGTACAATGGGTAGCAAAGAGTTTACTATAGGTAAATCTACCTCATTACTCACTGCTACAGCAACAGTAACCAAGTTAGCAAACTGCAAACAGCCTGCTAATGTAGGTTTGGGTAGAATAGCAATAGAAGCTGCAGGTGGAACAGCTCCTTACCAGTACTACTATCACAATTTGGCTACTCCAGCCCCTACAGGTAATGCTTTAGATAATGCACTCGCAAACTCTATTGATCGTGTCGCTAAAGATGTACCTTCAGGTAATTGGCAAATATTTATAAAAGATGCCAATGGCTGTCTCACTAATACTACAGTAGTAGTAGGAATGGATCCTCAACCTTCTATTGCATCAGTAACAGTACTCGACGCTTGTAGCGACAATGCCGATTATCCTATTAGTGTACTGTTCAACACTGTAGGTATAGGTCAAAACCAATACAAAATTGATGGTATTACAAACTGGCAAAATATCACAGTAGCTACCCAAACTACTTTGCCTATACGCTTAGCACCTAACGCATCACCTTACACTATTTCGTTCCGCGATGCCAATGGTTGCGAAACCAGCACTACTTTTAGAGTGAACGAGATGATTAAATACGATGCTTCTCATACACCTATGTATTGCGGCGGCTCAGCTACTACTACCATCAGTGTAACAAATATTACTGGAGGTTCAGGTTCTTATAAAATAGGATTGTATAGAATCGTTGATAAGGGTACTCCTAACGAACGTGCCGTAACTATAGTGCCTCCTGGCACTGCAGTACCAGGTACCTCTTACAGTGTACCTACCGGTTATGGTATTGGAGCTTATCGCATCCACGTATACGATGCCACCACTTTTGGTACTTCAGCCGAATGTGCAAAAATAATGGATTTCAACGTAGTAGCACCAGAAGTACCTCAACTCGAAATACTCTCAGTTTCAACACCTACTTGTGCTAACGAAACAGCAACAATCCGTGTGAAAGCTACTCCTGTGGGTATTGCTCCTTATACATTTAATATTGTAGATAAAACTACAGGTCTCACACCAGCAGGTGTAACAAGCATTACCAATGTGAACTACATTACATTTATAGGAGTCCCTTCAGGGCCTAAGATCACCGGTGGAATTGACTACTATATCTCTGCTCAATCAGTATATAGTTGTACAGCTACCATCACTGTAAATGTAACCTCACCCGATGTAGTAACTGTTACAACAGGCGCTCTCACTAAAGAAGAGTACCAATGTACATTAAACGATGAAGGTTATCTCACAGGCGAAAGTGCTAATCCTAAACTTCACTTTGATCTCTCTGGAGTTTCAGGAGGTACAGGTAAGTATACTCGAGTAGAGTTTAAAACTGCTTCAGGAACTTTGGTGAACCAGCAACAAATAGAAGATGGCGTAACTAAATATACTTATACTTTGCCTAATTATCTCACTGCCGCGAATAGTTATTATGCCGAAGTATTCGATACCAATGGTTGTTCAGCTTCTACTACTGTAGAAACTATTTCACCTACCCTGATAATGAGTAGCTTGATAGCAAACCAAACACAAACTAAAACTTGTGTTCAAAACGAAATGTTAAGTATAACAGTAAGCACTACTACTGTATACAGCAATGAACCTATTGAGTATAGCATTATTAAAGTAGGTTGGCCAGGAACTGTTGGTTCGCCAGTAATACTCAACTCTCTCACTTGGTCTGCTACAATCGCCGACCCTGGTAACTATATCATTAAAGCAAAAAATATGGTTACTAATTGTGAGATTACAGCTAACTATAGCGTGTTAGAACCTAACACCCTATTGCTCGAAGCTAAAGATCCTAAACGTATCACTTGTAAAGGCGGTACTGGAGGTGAAATCACCTTAGAACTCACCGATACCCGTCTTTCCGATGGTGACCAAGTGGCAAATGGTTTCAACTATGTGATAACTCCATTACCTACAGGAACACCTATCATAGGACCATTCTCACCATCAGGTACTAAAGTTCACACAGGCTTACCAGCAGGTCACTACAAAGTAGAAGCAACCTCTCCAATTACAGGTTGTAGCGCTGTAGCTACCTTTGAACTCGTAGAAGCTGCCGAACCTATTACCGTGTTCGCTAAAGAAACACGAAGTGTAACCTGCGATAACAACCGTGGCGAAATACTCGTTACCGTATCAGGTGGTTGGGCTCCTTATACAGTAAATATACAAGGTGGTGCTATCACTAAACAGAAAAACATTACCTTAGATGGCGATAGCGTATTGTTCAAAGAGTTAGGTGCTACAGGTACCCCTGGTGGATCGCTTACTTACAACATCACCATCACCGATGCTTGGGGTTGTAACGTAGCTTCAGGTACTACCAGTGTAACCTTGTTAGACCCCGATCCTATTGCAGCAGTAGTTACTGTTACCCAACATCCTACTTGTGTAGGCAGTGTCGATGGTGTTATCACCGTATCTGGTACTGTAACAGGTGGATCTGGTAATTTCTACTATACACTCCTAAATGAAGGAACAGGAGAAATATTAGGTCCACAACGCAATGAACCTAAATTCGATAGACTATCACCAGGTTTCTATACTTATGAAATTATGGATACTTGGGGCTGTAGCCTTATAAAATCACAATTAGAGGTGATAGAACCTAAACCTATAAAAGTATCAATTGTTTCTGCTACCTCCGAATTGCAAGTATGCTATGGCGGTGCTGATGCGGCTATTGACTTTACAGTAGAAGGCGGTCGCCCTCCTTACACTATAAAAGTATTGAATAAATACACTAATAGTCCTCATCTCCTATTAACAAGCGTAACTCCTACTACAATTCCTTTCCGTGATACTGGACTTGGAGCAGGTGAATGGAGAATAGAAGTAACCGATAGTAGCCCTAATGGTGGTTGTACAATGTCACCTACATTCGAGTTTACCGTAGATTCAGCACCAGACCTTAATGTAGACCTCGAAGTGATTAGTTCTTGTAAAAACAATAACCCTTATACTCAGTTACAAGTGCGTTTCAAAGACCAAGTTGATGTGAATAAAGTAACATATAGACTCAACGGAACCGGAACTCCTAAAAACTTTGTAGAAAGAGGTAACGGAGTGAATGTATGGTATATCTCCCCTCCAGATTTGAATACCAATATCCGAACTCAAACCATAGAGCTTATCTATACCAATATACACTCTATCACCCAAACCTCAAAAACTTGTAGCATTACACTCGCAAATGCATTTGAGGTGAAAAAAGTTGAAAAACTTAAACTTACAAGAACCCCTACTACAGTAGTGAATACCTTGCAAGTAGAAGGTAAAGATGGAGTTAAACCATATCGTTACGTATTCAACGGTCAAGATTACGATACAAATAATGTATACGAACTCAAAATCACCGATCCTGATTATGTAGACCCAATAAGTGGAAAAACTAAGAAGAAAGTAGAAGTACAAGTAATCGATGCTTCAGGATGTATAGCCTCTGATACTATATACGAAGAATATTTCGATGTGATGATACCTAACTTCTTTACGCCTAACGGCGACGGTGTTTACGACACTTGGGCTCCTATGCACGTTGAGAAATATCCTTTCCTACGCGCTACTATCTTCGACCGTTTCGGTCGCCGACTCAAAGTGTTGAGAGCTGGTGAAGCTTGGGATGGTAAGTATGAAGGTCGAGATATGCCTACTGGCGACTATTGGTACATCGTCGAACTCACCGACGAGTTTGATACCCGTATCTTCAACGGTAACTTCACCCTTTATCGTTAATGATAAAGTGAAATCATAACAAAACAAAAAAGCTGCCTTTTTCGGGCAGCTTTTTTGTTTACCTCTTACTTCTTATCTCTTACCTATAAAAAAAGGCCGCCCAATCTCTTAGGCCGCCTTTTTGAATTTAATAATAAAAAAGAAAACTTAAAAATAAAAATTATGAAAAAAACTTTTTGTTTTACGCTTTATCTTTTTACACACAATTGTATTTTGGTTTCTATGGCTATGAAAAAGTCACTATTTCTTTCATTTCCTTTTCTTGACGGCACAAAGGTACAATAAAATTATGAACTACCAAACTTTTTCTTAAAAAATATTTAAAAATATTTAAAAGGATTATTAAAAATAATGATTTTTAACTACAGAAAATATATTAAAAACTCGCTATCATTGATTTTTATACAATAAAATTCTTTTTCCTTTACAAAATATCTAAAGATAATGTTAAAACAATGCCAAAAATTGAATACTGTTAAAAAGTGTCTTTCATACTTTTTCACTTCTTATTTTTAGCACTTTATAGAATAATATAATAAAAAAGACTTTAAACACTTTTATTATCCAAATACTTTTCGTATCTTTGCACCCTAAAATTTAATTCACTATGAGTATATCAACAAACAAAACCATTGGCGAAATCGTTGCCGACGATTTCCGCACTGCCGCTATATTTAAAAAACACGGTATCGACTTTTGCTGCAAAGGAGGTCGCTCCATAGAAGAGGCTTGCGACAAAAAAAATATAGATAAGCAAGCCCTTATCAACGAATTAGAAGCTCTTCCTAAAGGCAATAGCAACGAAGTAGATGTACGCGATTGGCCTCTCGACCTTTTAGCTAACTACATCGTGCGCATCCACCACCAATACGTGCGTGACAAAACCCCTATGCTCTTGCAGTTCTTAGACAAACTATGTCGTGTACACGGTGAGCGCCACCCCGAACTTTTTGAGATCAATCGTATTTTCAATGAGAGTGCACAAGACCTTGCATCTCACTTTGTAAAAGAAGAAAACGTACTTTTTCCTTACATCGAAAATCTCGTGAAAAAACAACAATCAGGTGAGCCTCTTGGTGAAATACCTTTCGGTACAGTAGAGAACCCTGTAGCAATGATGATGCAAGAACACAGCGTTGAAGGTGATCGTTTTGAAGAAATCGTAAAACTTACCGATAACTATACACCTCCCGCCGACGCTTGCAATACTTACAAAGTAACCTATCAAATGCTCCAAGAGTTTGAAGCCGATTTAAACCGCCATATCCACCTCGAAAACAATATCCTTTTCCCTAAAGCCATCGCTTTAGAAAAACAACTAAGAGGCTAATAACAAAAAAAGCTGTTCAGCACCCGCTGAACAGCTTTTTTCTTATCTCTTACCTCTTATCTAAATTTAATATTTACCCCTACTAACTGATAGCCGTCCCAAGTATTGGAAGTACTGAATTCCCAATGATATTTTTTAGGGTTGAGAGCATTCACTTCTTCTGTTTTTACTTTAGTAATGCGTCTGTTAGCAATCGTTTTACCGGTAATATAGCCCACAAATAGGGCAATAGGGTAATCGGAAGCCCAGTGTACTTTACTTTGCATCATTTCGTAGCACATCAAACCTAAAGCTGTGTAACCTACAGGCTTTATCCATTTGTAGTCGGGGTAGTTTTCGGCAATCACTGTGAGTGCCGACATTGCAGTAGTGAGGTGTCCAGAGGGCATAGCGTCATACATAGGGGTATCCTCTTGGTAAGCTTTAAAGCTGGGAGCGAATGTCCACTGACTGTGCCAACGCCCATCGCCTGCGGTTATAAACGGACTCTCGCGCCCTGTAAGTCGCTTGATAGGTTGTACAAATGCCCCCGATACGATAATGCTTTCTAATATCTGCATAGCAGTACTTTTGGCGCGATAATCACCTGTGATAAGACCATAAGTAGCCATCCCCCCACTGATAATGATAAAAGTCGCACCATTGCCAATAAAATACATTGCTGAGTTTACATCGGCGGGAATAATCTTCAAAAAACCTAACTTTTTATAGGTATGTGCTTCATTTAGTCCTAAATTCTCTCCCAAATTTCTACTCTCTCTAATGAGCCAAGGGTCAGCGGGTATAAGTGCAGCAGTAGCACCAATAGCTGCCAATCCGTAAGGATAATTCGGTTTAGACACCATCTCCACTGCCGATTTACCTATGTTGCGTGGTATTTTGTTGAAGATATCCACAAAACGCGGTTTTTGGTATACATAGGTTAGATTATCATTGATTTTATATTGTTTGCCTGATAAATCTGCTTCAGATGGGTGTGAGCCTTGCAAAGCATTTGCAATGCTATCCAATGTAGTTTGTGGAATAGAATCGTTTTCCTGCGCTATAGTAGGGGAGAGAGGAAAGAGAAACAGGGAAAGTAAAAAGTATTTCATTTATTTATAAAAGTTTCTTTAATTCTTCAATAGGAGGGAGGGTCTTACGCAATTTTTCAGGCATTTCGTCTGCTGTTTTAAAAGTAGCAACCCCCATTGGCTTGTCGTAATTGCGAACAATATATTGCACATAAGGCTGGTCAGCTTTACGACAAAGGATAATACCAATGCTGGGATTTTCGTTAGGTTTGCGGACGAAATCGTCTAATACAGTTAAATAGCCATTCATTTGTCCTAAATAAGCTGTTTTGAAATCACCTGTTTTCAGTTCAATAGCTACCAAACAAGCAAGTTCACGGTGGTAAAACAATAAGTCAATAATATGTGTATGTCCTAAGGCTTCTACTCTAAACTGATTGCCTAAGAAAGCAAAATCATATCCAAAAGCCATTATAAACTGTTTTACGTTTTGTACAATCTGTTGTTCTACAACGCGCTCATCTATATCTTCAATATCTCTAACCCCTAATTCTTCTACATTGATAAAATCCAATAAATAGGAGTCTTTAAACATACTCACAGCTTTGAGTGCCTGTTGGGCTGAAGGAAGTGTTTGTATAAAATTATTAGGCAGAACACCTCTATGGTGAAATTCATCGGATTTAATAGCTTTTTGTAAGGCTCTTACAGAAAGTTTTTCTTTAATAGCTAATTCTACATAAAAAATACGCTCATCAGGCTCTTTAACCATTGCTAAAAGGTATTTGTGATGAGTAAAACTGAGGTTTAGAAAAGCCTCGACAAACCATTCTTTGTAATTTGGTACTTGTGAGTACCGAATTGAAGATAACAAAATGTCTAATTCATTAATATTAATAGAGGTATTAATATTTGCTAATTCGTCACTCACGAGTGACGAATTGTAATCAGTTGATTTACAAAATAGTGTGTTTTGCCATTCTTCATAAAAGATTCGCATCATCTTTAAATTGGTTTCTGAAAAACCGCGTAGCCCAGGTAGTTCGCGCTGTAGTTGTTCGCTGATATAGGCTAAAGCTCCTGTACCCCAAAAATGAGTACGGGTATTTTCGGAGATGTATCTACCTATAGCAAAATATAAAGAGAGCTGTACTCGGTTTACTTCTTTTGCTGCTATGTATTGGCTTTGCAAAATAGCTGTCTTGATACACTCGATGGCTGTGGGTTGGATGGTTTCTTCTTTCATTTTTTAGGTTATCGAATCAAATCATTCAAAAAGCTATCGGTGTTTTTGTTGTTATAGAAGGCTTTGATTTCTTCGGCATTTTCTTTGAGCAATTGGCGAATGAAAGCATCGTAGGTAGTTTTACGGTCTTCTAAAAAGCCGTTGAAATAGCGTTCGCTTACTTCCAAACCATTGGCTTTTTCTATCTTTAAAAGACGTTCGTACAAAGGGGCTATATGCTCGCTGATGAGTGCTTGAGGCAATGCCTTGCGGTGTGATACAAAAGCAGTAATCTCATCGTGTTCATCGCGTACTATTTCAAAATTAGTAATCACCCAATAATAGCGCCCGCTTTTAGAGAGGTTCTTGATGATAGCGTGGAAATTATTATGTCCTTTGAGGTTTTCCCACAGTATTTTGAAAACTACTTTGGGCATATCGGGGTGGCGAATAAGGCTATGAGGCTGGTCGTATAACTCAGCCTCAGTATAGCCTGATACTTCCTGAAATGCCTTGTTGGTTTCCATTATATGTCCGTGCCTGTTGGTACGACTCATCAGGGTAGTGGTTTTATCCCACAACACTTCTTCGTCTATGGGCACAGGGCGTTTAATCGTTGGAGTTTCAATCATTTTCTTACCTCTTATCTCTTACTTCGTATCTAATTTGTGCAGCCAATTGCGCATATCCACTTCTTTGGCAATAGCAGCGCGCAATTCGGGAATGACAATGCGCACTTGCTCCATAGTGTCGCGGTGGCGTAAGGTAACGGTGTTGTCTTCCAAAGTTTGGTGATCAACGGTTACGCAGAAAGGTGTACCTACCGCATCTTGACGGCGATAACGGCGACCTACAGCATCTTTTTCGTCGTAAGCTACATTGAAATCGTATTTTAACTCGTTTACTATTTGCTCGGCAACTTCTGGAAGTCCGTCTTTTTTGAGCAATGGCAATACGGCTACTTTGGTAGGTGCCAACACAAAAGGCAAGCGCAATACGGTGCGAGTATCTCCTCCTTCTAACGCTTCTTCTTGCAATGAGTTAGAGAATACCGCAAGGAACATACGGTCGAGCCCGATAGAAGTTTCGAGTACATAAGGAGTATAGCTCACTTTTTCTTCAGGGTCAAAGTATTGCATTTTTTTACCTGAATACTTTTCGTGGTTACCGAGGTCAAAATTAGTACGAGAGTGGATACCTTCTAATTCTTTGAAACCAAAAGGGAAACGGAACTCGATATCGCAAGCAGCATCAGCGTAGTGAGCGAGCTTTTCGTGTGGGTGATAGCGATAATTTTCTTCACCCATTCCTAAGGATAAGTGCCATTTGAGGCGCGTTTCTTTCCAATACTCATACCATTGTTGTTGGGTACCTGGTTTGATGAAGAATTGCATTTCCATTTGTTCGAACTCGCGCATACGGAAAATAAACTGACGTGCCACAATCTCGTTGCGGAAGGCTTTACCCGTTTGAGCGATACCAAAAGGAATTTTCATACGTCCGGATTTTTGCACGTTTAGGAAGTTAACGAAAATACCCTGAGCGGTTTCGGGACGTAGGTATAAATCCATAGAGGCATCGGCAGAGGCGCCTATTTTGGTGCCGAACATTAGGTTAAACTGTTTTACATCTGTCCAGTTGCGTGAACCTGTTTCGGGGTCGGCAATTTCGAGTTCTTCGATAAGGGCTTTTACATCGGCGAGGTCTTCTTTCTCAAGCGATTTACCCAAGCGGTGTAATATTTCTTCGCCGCGTTGTTTGTATTCTAACACACGAGGATTGGTAGTTACAAACTGTTCGCGGTCAAAAGCATCACCAAAACGTTTTTGAGCTTTAGCGATTTCTTTTTCAATTTTATCGTCGAGTTTGGCTACATAATCTTCTACGAGCACATCGGCGCGGTATCGTTTTTTAGAGTCTTTGTTATCGATAAGTGGGTCGTTGAAAGCATCCACGTGTCCAGAAGCCTTCCACGTAGTAGGGTGCATAAAGATAGCAGCATCGATACCCACAATATTCTCGTTCATTTGCACCATTGCGCGCCACCAATATTCGCGGATATTCTTTTTTAGTTCAACGCCATTTTGCCCATAATCGTACACGGCACCAAGTCCGTCGTAGATTTCACTTGAAGGGAAAATAAAGCCATATTCTTTGGCGTGAGCAACAACTTTTTTGAATTGATCGTCTGTATTTGCCATATATTCAATTGATTTTCAGTTATTAAAATAGATTAAGTTTCGTTTCAGTTTAAAAATAATTGGACAAAAGTACTATTATTTTTTGGAAAAAGGAGTATCTTTGCCGAAAAAGTTGTTGTAATTGTGTTTTTTAGGTAGCCAATCACTAATAACAAATCATTAAACCTAACAACTAAAACTATGATACTATCAGATTTATTATCAGTTTTTACCCCTCATTATTGTAGGTCTTGTGGCAAAATGTTGAAAGAAGAAGAACACTTTTTGTGTCGCGATTGCAGCAGAGATTTGGAAGAGACTCATTTTCACTTACAAGCAGATAACGAGGTAATGCAATTGCTTTCACTACAAAATGATATTACAGCCGCAACCACATTATTTTATTTTCAGAAAGGCAGTGTGGCACAAGATTTGATAC
This sequence comes from Capnocytophaga sp. oral taxon 326 str. F0382, assembly GCF_000318295.1. Taxonomy (NCBI): domain Bacteria; kingdom Pseudomonadati; phylum Bacteroidota; class Flavobacteriia; order Flavobacteriales; family Flavobacteriaceae; genus Capnocytophaga; species Capnocytophaga sp. oral taxon 326. The sequence continues at coordinate 18,217 of NZ_KB291456.1, read as the reverse complement.
ATCACCTCAAGTACAGAGGTGAAGAACAAATAGGAGAGTGGCTCGGCAATTGGTTGGGTACCCGTCTCTCACAATCGCCTCTCTATCAGTCAGTAGAAGTGGTAATACCTGTACCTCTACACCGCGATAAACTAAAGAAAAGAGGCTATAACCAAGTGGCTTTATTAGCTAAAACAGTGGCTAAAGTGTTAGGTGTGAGTTATATGGATGATGTATTGCTAAAGGTGAGCGCTAATACTACTCAAACTAAAAAAATATCGTGGCGACGCTTAGAAGAAAGCGAACATATATTTGTATTACAACAACCTGAAAGACTGATAAACAAACAGATACTACTCATCGACGACCTTATCACCACGGGGGCTACCCTCTCCCATTGTTGCGAGCAGTTATCCACTATCGAAGGAGTGAAAATTGCTGTGGCAGGAATAGGTTTTACCACCCGCTCTTAACATTAAAAAAAAGAAAATTAATAACTAAATAAATATTTTTGTATGAAAAACACTTTTAAATTAATGCTTGTAGCATTCGCTATGTTCGCGTTCAGTACAAACGCAGGGGCTATGACCCTTAATCTCAATAAAGTAGCTAAATCTCTTATCGTTGACCAAGATGGTAACGGTGGCGTGAAAGTGAAAAAGTCTTGCGATAAAGACGGCGAGAAAAAAGAATGTAGCAAAGACGGTAAGAAAAAATCTTGCTGCAAAAAAGACGGTAAAGAAGCCGATAAAAAAGAGTGCAGCAAAGATGGTAAAAAGAAATCTTGCTGCAAAAAAGACGGCGAGCACAAAGCCGAAAATGCAGAAGCTAAATAGTTTCTCATTATATAAATTTTAAAATTACTAGAAAACCTTAGCAGTTGCGCTGAGGTTTTTTGCTATTGAATCTAATGAAAACACTTATTTACAGTATTTTAATCCTTATAGGGGCATTGGCGGTAGCCGCTTGTGCCAATGATGTGTTGCCTAAACCTAAAGGTGGACTCCGCTTAGATTACCCTCAAGCAGCTTATAGCAGAGTTACCGACTTGCCTAACTGTCCGTTTACTTTTGAGGCAAACACTCTTTCGGCTATAGAACACAAAGCTAACTCTTGTGATGTGAATATCAATTATCCCACAATGAAAGCAACGATTTACCTCACTTACAAAAATGTAGATGGCAATATACGCAAACTCCTCACCGATGCACAAAACTTTACGTACAAGCACACCGTAAAAGCCGATAATATTGCCGCAACCACTTTCGTAAACGATACGACCAAAGTGTATGGTATGTTCTATCAAGTGTATGGCAATGCAGCTTCACAATCACAGTTTTACGCCACCGATAGTGTAAAACACTTCATTTCGGGCTCTATTTATTTTAATGTAGAACCTAACTACGACTCGGTACAACCAGCGAGTAATTATTTGCAGAAAGATATGCGCCGCATAATGGAAACCCTTCGTTGGAAATAAAAATAGGGGAGAAGTGTTGGCAAATTAGAAATATTGCTTTACTTTTGCCCCACAAAACACTAAATGAATTATGAGTTTACAAACTAAAGTAATGGAAGCGCTCAAAGAAGCGATGAAAGCCAAAGATACCGTAGCTTTAGAATCGCTAAGAGCCATTAAATCGGCTATATTGTTAGCCAGAACCGAAGCAGGAGCCTCTGAAGAACTATCAGAAGCCGACGAGCTTAAACTCTTGCAAAAATTAGTAAAACAGCGCAAAGATAGCGCCGCGCTCTACACCCAGCAAGGTCGCAATGATTTAGCTGAACCTGAATTGGCACAAATGGCAGTAATAGAAAAATTCTTGCCAGCCCAGCTTAGTGAAGCCGAAGTAGAAGAAGCGTTGAAAGGCATTATCGCCCAAGTAGGTGCTACAAGCCCTAAAGATATGGGCAAGGTAATGGGCGTAGCTACTAAGCAATTAGCAGGTAAAGCCGACGGCAAATTGATTTCGGATATTGTAAAGAAATTATTGTCATAGTAGTATACATTTTAAAGAAGGCCGCATAGTTCAATGGATAGAATGTCAGATTCCGGTTCTGAAGATAGAGGTTCGAGTCCCCTTGTGGTCACAGAGAAGGTAATGCTTAAAAAGAGTATTACCTTTTTTTGGTGTAGTTTTTGTAACATCATCTTTGATGATTCAAAATGTTTTTGTAGTTTTGCAACGTAAAAAGCAAATATCATATATTATACTCATTATATAAGTATTGTAATATGAGTAATAAAATAACAAAACTATGAATGAGGAGATATTACAACAAGAAAAAAAACTTAATAGTACCACTTTCTTACTACCTAAGAATAATTTTTGGGTAGGTTTAGGGAGTGTTTTTAATATTTTTGGTAAGTATTTCGCTTACAATTATTCAAAAAGCGCACAAGAAGCAGATGTAAACGCTATAGCTTCTGATTGGACTATGGTAGGTGAGGATTTTAAAACTATAATGAATGATTTGCAATGGGGGAAATAGCAGAGCAAAGAGATAAAGTTCAAAAAATAGATAGTGATTTAGTTGCTTCAAATCCGTCATTAAATGAGATAGACCCTACACTTAGGCAGGAATTGATACAAACTATTATAGGTGTTACAGCTATTTCAAAAGTACATTCAGGTCCACTTCCTGATGTGGAAACACTCAATGGGTATAATCAAATAATCCCTAATGGAGCAGAACGACTTATGCAACAAGTAGAAAAACAAAGTCAGCATCGTAGGGATATAGAAAATAGAGTAATAAAATGGAATAGTATAGAGAGTCTCATAGGTCAGCTTTGTGGGATGATAATTGCAGGTAGCGTATTATTTGCTTCTTATAGGCTTGCAATGAATGGACACGAAGCAGTAGCTTCTGTTTTAGGAGGTACAACTATCGTAGGGCTGACTAGCATATTTGTATATGGCAAGAAAAAACAAAAAGAGAATTTTTAAAGAGATTGATTACTCCTCTACAAACGGCATTACCATTAAATAGAAATTGAGGTATTGCCCTAATAATATAAGGATAGCTGTTCCAAAAAGGAGCAGCTTTTTTTGTTTGGCTCGTGAGGAAAGCAAGATGAGAAAAGGTAGTACAAAACTGAGAATGAGCATTGCTACAATAGCCTCTCCATAGCCTTTGCTAAGAAGGGTTTGGTAATAAATAGTTTCTTCAGGGATATTGGCGTACCATATCAGCATATATTGTGAGAACCACAAATACGCCCAAAAAATAGAGAATCCAAAGAGGTATTTGCCTAAATCGTGATAATGCTCTGGCTTGCTAAATAAGGTAATGAGGGCAATGCCTGAAAGCAGAAAACTGCTGAGCAATTGCCACGCAAAAAGGGTACTATGCCATTTGGGAGTAAGACTCAAAAACCAATCCCACGCCATTGGAGTTTCGGTAAGAAAGAAAATAACTAAGAATAGTACGTGAGGCGTTAAGCTCTTAAACTTTTTTAAAGTATGGCAATACCCCACCCATACTGCCATATAGCCCACAGCACGCAACAGAAAATAAGGTTCGCGATGCACTATATACAACACCCCTAACAAAACTAATAACACTAACCATAAAGGTGTTGTGATACGCTTCATTATAGGGTACAAACTCATAGCCCACTCAGCGTGTGTGACTTTATTGATAGCATAAAATACCAATACCCCTACCGATGTAAGCGCTACAAACAACAAAGTGAATAGTGAATAGTGAATAGTGAATAGTGTCATACCTTTACCTGTTACTTGTTACCTCTTATCTGTTCTACGTACATTGTTACTTGCCAGCGTTCTTTCTCACTGAGTTGGATAGCAAAAGCGGGCATAGCATTGCGTCCGTAGTAAATTACATGATAAATACTTCCCTCCGTAAAATCTCTATTTTTATAATTAGGCACTCCAAAAAATTTCTCCCTTTGCACTAAAACTCCTTTGCCGTCGCCTTTCTCACCGTGACAGAGCGCGCAATAGATGCCGTAAAGTTCTTTGCCATTGGTGAGGTTTTGAGTTTGCTGTAGGGTATCAGTTGCTAAAGGGTTGTGCAATTGTGCTTTGGCTTGCTCATACCCTTCAATAGTATTAGGGTAGCTATAGGGCAACTCACCTCTTTTTACAGTGTGCTCAGGAGGAGAGAGCGGTGCGACTTCATAAGTTTTATAAGCGGGACTCTCATACATATCGGGCATAAACTCAATATTGCGCTGTTGCTTGTTCCTACAACCAACTACCAATAACGTCAGCAATACATACATCAAAGACTTTGACAGAGTCTTAAACTTTGTCAAAGTGTAGTGACAAAATATATATATTATATGAATATCAACATATCCCATTATTTGTTAATTGTTATTTCTTAATTGTTAATTGTTATCTCTTACCTGAATTACGAATTTATCATCACTACTTTTCTTTATAGGATTTTCAGCTTTTTTGAATGGATATAACCTACTTCTGATAAAGAAACTAATCACCAATAGATGCGCTGCAAAATACACAACCAACTCGAATATTACCGGTACAAAAGCGGGGAGGTTTTGCCAGAAAGTGGCATTAGGCTTTCCGCCAATATCCATTGGCCAGTCTTTTATCATTGTGAAATAGGTGAGCCAACAACCGAAAAACAAGCCTATGAGTCCGTATAGAAAAGTGGCTTTGCCTAAGCGAGTGCGCTTGAGTCCTAAGGCTTTGGCTAAACCGTGTACATAAAAAGGCGTATATACTTCTTGAATTTCCCTACCTTCTGATTTTAATTCTTTTATTTTATCTAAAAGCTCTTCAGGAGAGTTAAGAGTTAAGAGATAAGAGTTAAGAGATTCCTGCCTGCTAACATCTGTCCCCTGACATCTGTCCTCAGACACCTGAGACCTGACACCTTTCACTTCTGCTTGTGCAATCATTGGGAAACTCCTAGCATATAATAAGAACAACAAAAAGAAAAATCCCAAAGTGCCTACAAATATCCCTATATCCACCCACGTCGGACTGAACATCGTCCACGACGACGGCAGATAACCGCGGTGTAGTGAGGTAACGATAATCACAAAGCGCTCGAACCACATCCCTACACATACCACCAAAGCAACACATACAGAGAAAGTGATACTACGTCGTAACTTTTTGAACCATAGCAATTGGGGGAGGACTACATTGCAAATAATCATCGTCCAGAATGCCCACGCATAGGCGCCTGTAGCGCGATTGCGAAATACGTATTGTTCAAATTCCGAGTGAGAGCGCATTGCCATAAAAAACTCGGTCAGGTAAGCAACCGCTACAATACTACCTGCAACTAACATTACAATGTTCATCAGCTCGATGTGTTTGAGGGTGATATAAGCTTCTAACTTACATACTTTGCGCAAGATAATCAGTAGCAAACTCACCATTGCAAAACCCGAAAAGATAGCTCCTGCTACAAAGTAGGGCGGGAAGATAGTAGTGTGCCAACCAGAGACCACCGAAGTAGCAAAATCAAAAGAGACAATAGTATGCACCGAAATGACTAACGGAGTGGCAATACCTGCCAAGAGCAACATTGTTTCTTCCATACGTTGCCAATCTTTAGCGCGACCACTCCACCCAAAACTCAGCAAGCTGTAAATCTTCTTCTGAAAAGGCTTGAAAGCACGGTCGCGCAACATCGCAAAATCGGGGAGTAAACCCACCCACCAAAACACTAAGGATACCGAAAAGTAGGTAGCAATAGCAAACACATCCCATAGCAAAGGTGAGTTGAAATTGTCCCACAACGAGCCGTATTGGTTAGGAATAGGCAAGTTGAAATGCAATAACCACGGTCTGCCCAAATGCAGTATCGGGAAGATACTCGCTTGTAATACAGCGAAAATAGTCATTGCTTCAGCTGAGCGATTGATAGCTACCCGCCACTGTTGGCGAAAGAGCAACAATACCGCCGAGATGAGCGTTCCCGCGTGCCCGATACCTATCCACCACACAAAGTTGGTGATGTCCCACGCCCAGCCTACGCTTTTGTTAAGCCCCCACGCGCCTATACCGTCGCGTAAGGTTACCCATATTGCCCATACCCCCCAGAGGGTCGCAAGGAGGGTAATGCCAAAGGCAATCCACCACGCACGCGAAGCACGACCTTCAATGGGGCGCGCTATATCTTCACTGATGGTATGATAGGATTTATTTACCATTTACTTTTCATTTTTCACTATTCACTACTTTCACTTGATACACCACATTAGGGTCTGTCCCTAGCTCTGCTAAAAGCTGATACATACGATCGCTGGCACTGAGTTGGGCGATTTTGCTTCCTTCTTCGTTAGTATCGCCAAATACCATAGCTCCTGTATTACAAGCAGCTGCACAAGCTACTACATTGTTGAACTCTCCTGGGGCAACCGCACGACCTTCTCTTTTGGCTTTTAGAATCACCGCTTGGGTGTTCTGGATACAGAGGGAACACTTTTCCATTACCCCTCGCGAACGTACCGTTACATCGGGGTTGAGCACCATACGCCCTATTTCGTTGTTCATATTGTAGTTGAACTGCTTGTTTTCACTATACTGAAACCAGTTGAACCGGCGTACTTTGTAAGGGCAGTTGTTGGCACAGTAGCGCGTGCCTACACAGCGGTTGTAAGCCATTTGGTTTTGTCCTTGCTGTCCGTGAGCGGTAGCGATTACGGGACAAACAGTCTCACAAGGGGCATTATTACAATGCTGACACATCACGGGCTGAAAACCAACACACCTTTGTTCGTTTTCTCTTGATTCATAACGGTCGATGCGCAACCAGTGCATATCGCGCGAGCGACGCACTTCTTCTTTGCCTACTACGGGCACATTGTTCTCGGCGTGGCAAGCGATTACACAAGCCGCACAACCCGTGCAAGCATTCAGGTCGATAGAGAGTTTAAAGTGATGTGGGGTAGTAGGGTCTTTCTTGGTTTTAGGAGGTTGAGGATTCCACACTTCGGCAGAGGAGTTTAAGAAAGTATCTAAACTGATTTCTTTAAGGATATTTTTACGCCCTACCAATTCATTTTGCAGTTGCAAGCAGGCAAATTCGTGTGTGCCGTCTGCTTTTTCTATCTGTACGCCTTGGTTTTTACAATGGTCTTTATAAAGAGGGAAGGCATTCACGCCTATTTGCATTTCGGTTTGTATGCCTGCCTTGCGCCCATAACCTAAGGCAAGCCCCACACTGCCTTGCGCTTGTGCAGGGGTGATGAGTACGGGAACGATGATACTTTTGCCGTTAACACTCACTTTCGCCTGATGCCCATCCAAAGCACCATCAGCGGTGTGCCAATTCTCAATACTTAGACGTTGGGCATCGCTGGGGTGCATCGTGAGGAAGTTATCCCACGTAGTGCGGTGGATAGGGTCGGGGAGTTCTTGTAGCCAAGGATTGTTAGCTTGCTGTCCGTCTCCCAAAGCGGTGCTGGTATAGAGGCTGAGTTCAAAAGGTGTTTCTACTAATTCTCTGGGAAGTACTGTGCCTATTAGCCTTAAAGTTTCCTCACGTGTGAGGGTCATAGGCGGTTTCCTCAGTGAAGGGATTTTTTCTTCTTTCGGCAACTCAAAAGATTTTATATCTTCTTTTACAAAAGTGCCATCGTGCAGGGCTTGTTCCCAAGAAAATCCTTTTAAGATATGGGTTTCCCAATGAGCTTTGATAAAATCGTAATAGCTCTCCTTGTGTCCTATCCATTGCAAAAAACAGTCTTGCCATTGTTTGGTGTTGAAAAGCGGACGTATACAAGGTTGCATCAGTCCGTAGTGCCCGTATTTAAATTCTACATCGCCCCACGACTCTAAATAATGCGGTTGAGGCGCCCAAAGGGTCGTTTGCTGGGCAGTTTCATCAGCGCGCATCGCAAAGGATACTGAAAAAGGTACTTTCTTCAAGCCTGAGACAAACACTTCAGCGTTAGGCAAACTGTATAAGGGGTTGAGATTGTTGATAAAGAGAACGCCTACCTTGCCTTCGTTCATATCGATGAGTAGCTGTTGTAGAGCATTAACATTACCTTTACGGGTAAGCACGGGAGTTTGAGGCAAGAAAGCTTCACTTTGGAGATGTTCATTGATAGCAAAAGCGATTAATTGAGCTTCAACGCTATCAATACCTGTTACTATTAAGGCTTTGCTACCCGCTTTTTTGAGTTCGGAAGCTATTTTCTTTATTTTGTCTTCAATAGTAACTTTATTCTCCTCTTTTTCTATAATAGAGGTTGGAAAATGAAATTGTTCATTCTCCTCAAAACCTTTTAGGTATTGGAAACAGTAAGCTAATGCTTTTTTCACTTGGTCAGGAGTGAGTGCGATACGTTCATCGGCATTAGCGCCTGTAAGGCTGAGGTTGGCTTCCAACTGAATATGGCGCGACATTCCGTTTTCTTTGCTGGGGATACGCCCTTGCGCATAGCCTGCTTCATAGCCCCCTCCATTCCAATCGCCTAAGAAATCGGCATCAAAGGAAACGATGAGCTTTGCCTTGCTAAAATCGTAATTGGGCATCGCGCGCAGTCCACAACGTTTTTCAAAAGCTCTGAGAGTAGCATCTTCTGATACTGTATCGTATTCAACGAGCTTAAAGGTGGGGTATTTTTCTTTTAATAGTTCTATTAAGGCATAACTCGACGGACTTGCGAGTGTTTGACTGAGCATCACAATTTGCTTGCCTTCAGCTTTTGCTTTCTCTAAAGCTGTAATGGCTTTAGTATCTAGCTGTTGCCACAATTCCCCTCCTTGGGAGAGGGTAGGGGAGGGGGTTCTATTTTCATCGTATAAACTCAATACCGATGCCAATATCCTTGCATTCACTGCTCCTCCTGCTTTGGCTTCGGGGTTGCGCAATACAGCAATGGGTCGTCCTTCGCGAGTTTTCACCAGTACGCTGACAAAGTCAAAACCATCGGCGATGCAAGTAGCATAGTAATTGGCTTCACCTGCTACAATGCTTTCGGGCTGTATCACATACGGAATCGTTTTGTGTACCGCCCCTTCGCAACCTGCTAAGGCAGCCATCGCTGTAGAAAAACCTAAGAATTTTAGGAAATCCCGCCGTGATGTTGATATATTATGTATATTCTCATTCGTCATTTGTAACTCGTCATTCGTAATTATCAATAGTGACATTTAGCACATTCTAAGCCTCCCATTTCGGCAACGGTTAGTTTGCTAACATTTAGCTTTTTAGCCAAAGCCTTATGCACTTCTTCATAGTGCTGATAATAAGGGTTGTTAGCATTCACAGGCATTTGGCGGTGGCACTCTATACACCACCCCATCGTAAGAGGCGCGTACTGCTGTACCACCTCCATTTGTTGTACTTCGCCGTGACATTTCTGACATTCCAATCCACCCACTGCTACGTGCTGACTGTGATTGAAATAAGTAAAGTCGGGGAGTTTGTGAATGCGTATCCACTGCACCCCTTTAGGAGTGCCCGTATAGCGAAATTTCTGCTCGTCCCAGCCCACTGCTTCGTATAATTTCTTGATTTCTTTGGTGTAAAATTCTTTAGTATAACCATTGGCGAGATCCTCCTCACCTTCATATTCCGAAATGGTATTATGGCAACCCATACATACATTGAGTGAGGGTACGCCTGCTACTGCCGAAGTCCGTGCCCCTGAATGGCAATATTTACAATTGATTTGGTTATCTCCTGCGTGAATTTTATGAGAGAAGTGAATAGGTTGTATAGGTTCATAGCCCTCATCTACCCCTATCTGCATCAGAAAGGCGTAAAGAGCGTAGGTAATGCCCAAAAAGGCAATAATAAGGGTTGATATAATGATAATTTTTTTCAATTAACAATTAACAATTAACAAATGCTTTCGTCATTCGTAACTCGTCATTCGTAACTCGTAACTCGTCATTAATTCTCTTTACTTGTTCTTTGGCACTTTCTAAATCTACGTTTTCAATCACCGCATTTGAAAGGGCAATGCGCTGGGCATCACTCCATTGTTGTGCCATACGCGCTCGCACTTGGGCTTCGGTGCAATGGTCGCGCGCCATTACGCGGGCAATGCGCACCTCCTCAGGTGCTGTAACCGTGATGATATAATCACAATCCTTATAGCTTCCACTTTCAAAGAGGATAGCGGCTTCTTTCAGTACATAAGGTGAAGTTTGCTTCTTTGTCCACTGTTTAAAATATTTTGCAAGAGCAGGATGTACAATGCCGTTGAGTATCGCCAATTTCTCAGAATTGTTAAACACAATTTGGGCGATATAAGCGCGGTTATATTCTCCATTTTGGTAAGCCTCCTCACCAAAAGCAGCGATAATGCGTTTCTTTACCTGCGCATTGTTAGCGATGAGTGCTTTAGCTTGTTCATCTGAATTGAATACCGCGATACCTAAGGCAGCAAATGCTTTGGCTATCGTGCTCTTGCCACTGCCAATACCTCCTGTAAGTCCTACTACCATCATTCTTTGCGTATGAGAAAATCAACCGTTGTTTCGTTCATTAGTACCACCTTTATCCGTCGTTTATGAGTGCTGATTTGTAGTGGAATATGCCCTGCGTTAGCCTCGCACATATCAGCAGTTACTTCTATATCGTTAGGAGTGAGTGTTTTAAGTAGGTTTAATTCCCCCGTACAGAGCACGCTTACCTCATCGGGAAAAACTTTTACTTGACTGTTTTTTGATACGCCCATCACTTTCACGGGTACTCGCAACTCTTGTTCGCTTACCTTATCTACAAAGGCCTGCATCGCTATTTTATGAGCGTTGAAATGTACCAAAGGGGTGCTTTTAAGCGTGTAAGTCTCACTAAAATTATCCTTTATAGGGCGTTTGCTATGATAGTGAAAAACAACCTGAGAGAGTGTGTCTATTACTTTTTGGCTACCCGAAGCCACTACCGAATCAGGAGAGAGCCTTAATTCTGTAAGTTGGTATTCCTTAGGGTATTCCACGTTTAGATGTACCACTACGGGGATTTTTTTAGTGTGTTTAGGAGCTAAATACAGTTGTAGTGTATCGGAGACTACCGAGCGTATTTTGAAGTTTGCAAGATAAGTATTGCTCAGTTTGTCTTTACTGTTTTTAGAGAGTGTATAAAAGTGTTCGCCTACCTCTTGTAGGTCGGTAAAATCTACAGTAAGGGTAGGGTTTTGTCGGTAGGATTTCAGTAGAGAAAAGCCATTGCCTTCAACTATAATTCTCACGAAGTTAGGGGCAGAAGGCAGTAATACCTCGTTGGTAGGAGGATTGATAACTATCACAGGGATAGATACTTCCCTAAGTAAATTTTTAGAAAGTTTTACTAACGACCAGATAAAAACCGATAAGATGAGGCATATTATAAAAGTGAGATTGCGGCGGTTCATAGCAACAATAAATTACGAGTAACCTAATAATGAGGGCAAAGATATGAAATGATTGGCAAATGAGCAAATTTGGTAATTTGGAATTTTGCAAATTATTTTTTACTTTTGTGCTTTCATTTTTCATTTTTAACTATGAAAACACTCCGAAATATCCTTATAGCCTTGGGCGTTACTTTCACGGCTTATGTTCTTATAGAAGGCAACAACCCTACTTTCTCACTTCCTGATTGGGATTTAGATTCTTTTTTTACTGCTGATGATAGTGATAATAGTGCTCTTTACAATCAAGAAATGGAAGATGAAGAAGTATATATAAGCAAAGAAAATGAAGATCTTGCAATTATCAATTTTTATAATTTTTGCAATATTTTAGTGGCAGCTTGCTATAATGAGGCAGCTGCTCCTGATAAGTTGCGAGAAATTAACAGTGCTTTAGAGGCAGTGAAAAAAGGCAAAACACCTCCTGAACTTTCTACTAAAAATACTCTTCTGAAAAATCTCAAAAAAGACAATCTTTCACAAGGAGTGCCTAATATATTAGGTTTTGAAAAGCACGATGTAGAGAACGCATATAAAGCACTAAGAGCCAATGTAATTGCTATAATGGAAGCGCGCGAGAGTATTATTGCTGATTTCAATAAACCTCTGCAAGGTAGCTTTGTTGAACAAAAAATAGGCAACTTTGAAAGGTGTGCTAACCACCTTCTTACGATGCAATCACAGCTAAATGCACTCTTGCAAAACAGCATCATCGCTGCTGGTGACCATTTGATGGAAGACAATAGACAAGCTGCTACTTTCTACGACTATCAAGAGATGCTCAAAACTTTTGAAAACCTTCTCAACCTCTTGGAAAGAGCCGAAGCAGGCGAAACCGTAGATGTACAAGAAGCTAAAAAACTCTATAACAGTTTTATAGAACAACATACAGCCCTAAAAAGCAAACCTCTTGGGCGTGAACATTTTATCAATACTGATGTCTTTTTGGTATTAGAACTCGAAAAACCAATTTTTCCCTCTTTGAGCCAACTCATTTATCAACTCACTAACTCTCAGAAAATAGACTCGGCTACTTTTTGGAATGTGCGACATCTGGCACAACCTCTCCTAAATCCTTATGCCCTATTTGATACTCGCAACGTCTCATACTACGAATACGATTTGTAACGCACTCATTTTTAACTATTCACTTTAAACGATTCACTTTTGAAAAAAGCTGTTATTATAGGTTTAGGGCTCATTGGGGGCTCCTTTGCCTTAGAATTGAAAAAACGCTTGGGGTATACCATTGCAGGCATCGACCTCAACCCCGCTCATATACAAAAAGCCTTAGATTTAGGCATTATCGATGAAAGCACCGATTACAATCACCTCACCGATGCCGACCTCGTACTCATAGCTGTACCCGTGAATCACATTCACAAAGTATTGCTACAAGTGCTCGATAAAATAGGTGAACAAACCCTTGTAATGGATGCTGGTTCGGTGAAATCGCATATTTGTGAAGCAGTAGCCACTCATCCTCATCGCCAAAATTTTGTCGCGGCACACCCTATGGCAGGTACAGAGCATTCAGGACCTGAGGCAGCGCTCTACGACCTTTTCGACGGCAAAGTAATGGCACTTTGTGAAGTAGAAAAAAGTAATTGGCGATTGTTAGACCGCGCTTTAAGCATTGTAAAAGCCTTGAATATGCGCGTGAAAATGATGCAACCCGCCGATCACGACCTCCATACCGCCTATGTGTCGCACCTTTCGCACGTAAGCTCCTTTATGCTGGGGAAGACCGTTTTAGAAATTGAAAAGGACGAAGCTCAAATATTTGATTTGGCGAGTACCGGTTTTGCCTCTACCGTGCGTTTGGCAAAGAGCGATGCCCAAATGTGGTGTCCTATCTTTTTGGAAAACAAAAACAACGTACTTAAAGCGCTGAATGAGTATATTAAAAACTTAGAAGCCTTTAAGATTCTTATTGAAACTGAACAAGCCGAAGCGCTTACTCAAAACATACACGAAGCCAATTACATTAGAAAAATATTGAAATAATGTATCTTCGTTTTTATATTGAACAAATTAATTATTATATTTATATGAAAAACTTTACTTTTTTATTTGCTCTATTGTCCTTTATAGGTACAGCAACCGCACAAAACACAAACATCGAAAGCCGACTCTATTATCAGAAATTAGATAATGTCGCTACTTATGGAGCTGGAAAATACCAACTCAGATATACCGACGTAGAGGTAGATGGCGTAATTACTAAGAATTTGCCAAAATTCATTCGAGGATTTGCTCACGACAAAGGTTTTACCGACAGCATTCCTAAAATAAACCCAAAACTGAATATATCTCACTATTATGTGAGTACCCACGAAAAGGTAAAGGATGGGCTTTGGAATAACAATATTTGTTATTTCATCTACGACAAAAAACAACTCCAAAAACCCATTAGAATGGTGCTTTTAAAATCAACCACTGCTGCAAAAAGCAATGCAATAGATGAAGAGATGCTAAAAGCCGTAATGAGTGGTAAATACCAAAAAGACCTCGAAAAAAACGCTTTAGGTGGAAAAGAATTCGATTTTTTAGGTAGAAAAATAACTTTGGATGACGAATGCTTTTGGGGAGATTTGGGTCTTGTGCGCTGTCCTACTAAGGGCGAAATGAATTGGAGTTTGTACCGCACTTTAGCAGAGGCTCAAGAGTCTGTTTTTTTGCAAGCAAAATCTGGAGAAGTATTGGATGCAATGGAAATCCCTGAAAAAGATGCTACTTTTAATCGTGTAGGAGATCGCGAAATTGAACTAATTTTTGAAGGGAATCCTACAAAAGCAAGAGAGATTACTTACCTATTGCACTACCAGAAATCTCAGGACATTGATAAAAAACTCATTGTTTACTATATTGCTACTACTGTACGCGGATATCATATCGCTTGTGTGCTCAGCTATTGGGACGATAGCCCTAAACTCCCCAACACTCAGCTGCCAGCCTTTATCTCAGAATTTATGCAATTAAAATAAACTGATATCCAATGAAAACACTGATTCCTAAAACAACTGTATGGTATATTTTTGTCGCTCTTATAGCATCCAAATTACTGTTGGATTTGTATTATACATTATACTATGAAACCTCATTTTTTTTAATGCGATGGGAAGAAAATAGTATTTTTTTACTTAAAAGTTTTGTGATAAGCTATAGTGTAGGGCAATTTGTACCCTTTGAAAAACTTTCTAAAGGCGGAATCATTGCTATAGCATTATTGTGTTTACTCATATTGCCAATTATAAACATTTATAATTTTTGGCGTATTTATGATGAGTTTAATATTCAAAATCATTTAGGTTACTTAGGTTTAAATATCATTATAGGGATATTATTAGGAGTGATGCTACACAGAATTGCTAAAAAAGAAGAGGCAATCCCTCCAATAAATCAGCTTAACCCAAGAATAAGGGCAATTTTTTACATTGTTTCCTCTTTTTGGATAGGAGCTATTATATTAATGATCATAATGGGAGTTTATTATTCAGGGTCATTGGATTCATTTTCTGTGGTTGTTTCAATAGCAGGTATATATACCGTTTTGGGAGCAATTTTAGCACTATTCATTCCTTTTACACATTATACTAAAAGTACAAATTTCAAAATAGGCTGGTTTATTACAATTATTGTTTGGGCACTTCCGCCTTTAGTTCTAATTTATATAATTAGCCCTCCCTATATTAATGAAACAAGAATATTAGTTACTTATACTTGTTTCTCCTTTTTCCCAGCTCTGATAAGCGGTTTTTACTTAGCCAAAAAGCTCCAAAAATTAGGAAAAACACCCTAAAAACCTCTTACCTCTTACCTAATACAAAGTGTTCCCACACTATTGATTTCACTTGGTAATAATTGGTAATGAGCTTTGAAGGTCGTTTCTTTTTAAAGAAGAAAAATCGTTTATAAAAATGAAAATGCGCTCTTATTACTTCCCACGTAAAACGCGGCTTGCCTTGTAAAAGGAAACGCACTCCTGCAATGCCGTCCAATACCATACGTAAGAAAATTGTAGTATAGAGCCCTTTAGCGGGTAGGTTTTTCAGCAACATAAACAAACTATTGCGGAAGTTGAGGTAGGTTTTTTTAGGGTTGGCAGCGGTGAGAGTTGCCCCTCCTACGTGATAGACAGTACTCTCGGCGCAATACACCACTTGTTTGCCGAGGTGATGCACTCGCCAGCACAAATCTACTTCCTCTTGATGGGCAAAGAAATCTTCGTCAAAACCTCCTAACTGGTGGAATACTTCTGCACGTATAAAAAAGCACGCCCCCGATGCCCAAAAAATAGGTACGGGGGAAGGCTCGTTATACTGACCTTTGTCCTCTTCTATGGTCTCAAATACCCTTCCTCTGCAATACGGGAACCCATATCGGTCGATAAAACCACCTGCTGCACCGGCATATTCAAAATACGCACGGCGTTTTTCATCTTTAATTTTAGGCTGTACTACTGCAATGCGTTCCTCTTCAAAAGTGCGCAAGATAGGGGAGAGCCAACCTTCAGTTACTAACACATCCGAGTTCAGCAGGCAATACACATCAGCTTTAATATGTTGTAAAGCGCGGTTGTAGCCTCCCGCATAACCGCTGTTGGTGGGGTTTTCTACAATATGTATTTCAGGGAAGTGGGTGCGCACGAAATCAAGAGAATCATCGGTAGAGGCATTGTCTACGATGTAGAGTTGCCCTTCGGGTGAGTAACGCACTACCGGCGGGAGGAATTGTTCTAACAGCTTTTTGCCGTTCCAATTGAGTATTACGATGGCAAGAGTCATTGTGAGAGGTCGTTGTAATGAGGGAGTTCTTTTAAAAAATGATATTGATTGTGCTGGTAGTCCATTTGGCAATAGTAATGTGTAATGCCGTTGGTAACCATTAGATATTGAGCGTTTAAGGTAAGGTTGTAGCGCGCAATTTGGTCGAAAGTATGTTGGGTAATAGGCACATTGGGTGCTTTGCATTCCACTGCTAAGAGCACCGTTCCTATTTTAGCATATACTACCACATCGTAACGCTTGGTAAGCCCATTGATAGAGAGCTTTTTCTCCACATTGATAAGTGATTTAGGGTAACCTTTCTCCTCAATGAGAAAATGCACTACGTGTTGGCGTACCCATTCTTCGGGCTGTAACACTACATATTTGCGACGAATCACATCAAATATCCACAGTTTCTCATCGGCTACTTTAGTGCGAAAAGGGTAGTTTTTGAAATTTAATACTTCCATACTGCAAAAGTAGAATATTTTTTGTATTTTTGCACTATGAATGAAGTAAAAACCATTGTAGGCAACATAAAAAAAGGCATCATCGCTCCTATCTACTTTCTGATGGGCGAAGAACCTTATTTCATAGATATAGTATCCGATTACATCGAAGAGCACGTGTTGCAAGAAGACCAAAAGGGTTTCGACCAAATCGTGCTTTATGGTCAAGATGTAACGGTGCCTACGATTATTGATTATGCGCGCCGTTTTCCGATGATGAGCGACCGCCAAGTGATTATCGTTAAAGAAGCCCAAAATCTCAGAGCTACCATCGACCAATTAGTGCCTTATGTAGAGAACCCTACCCCTACAACGGTTTTGGTATTCTGTTACAAATACGAGAAGTTAGACGCACGCAAAAAACTGCTAAAAGCCTTACAAAAAAACAAAGATTGCGTACTACTCGAAAGCAAAAAACTTTATGAACACCAAGTAGCCGCTTGGTTACCCGATGTATTGAAGAAAAAACACCTCAGCATTCAGCCTAAAGCCATACAAATGTTAGTAGATTTCTTAGGTACCGACCTGAGTAGGATACAAAATGAGGTGAATAAATTAGCCCTTATCGTCCCTGAAAATACCGAAGTGACCCCCGAAATTATAGAGAAAAATATAGGTATTAGCAAGGAATTTAACAATTTTGAGCTCAAGAGTGCTATTGCCGCAAACGATGCCTATAAGGTAGCGCGTATCCTTAAACACTTCGCTGATAATCCTAAGGATAACCCTTTAGGTGGAACTATCACTGTTCTCTATAACTATTTTCAAAAGTTATTGCTATTTCATGGTCTCACAGACCAAAGTGAAAAGAATGTAGCGACAGTATTGAAAGAAAATCCTTATTTTATAAAAGAGTTTTATTCGGGGGCACAACACTACCCTATGAAGCGTGTGAGTGCTATCATTGCTACGCTGCGCCAAATCGACCTAAAAAGCAAAGGGGTAGACGCTACCAATAACCTCACAGAAGCTGACCTTCGCAAAGAACTGATTATAATGTTACGAGCGTAATTTGAAAATCTTTTTTGTAGCTTAAAAAATAATATCATACCTTTGCAAAAAATAGAAATGTTATGCAAACAAATGTCATACCTTTAGAAGAAAATACGGACTTTCAACCTTGCCAATTAATTGAAAATGAAGAAGATTTCTACTATGAGCTAACAGCCGAAGACCTACGTAAATTAGCTATAGCTGAAAAACAATCACAATTAGGAATGTTTACTGATAGTTCTGAAGTACAGAGAAAAGCCCAACAGATGATCAACCAATGGAAATAAAATGGATTTACGACGCTGAAGAAGACTATTACAACACCCTTGCTTATTGGTATAAACATAATGGGAGTTATACCTATTCTGAAAAGATAATGAAAGCTGTAGAAGTTTTACAAAGAGAAATAGCAAAAAATCCTTACTTCTTAGCAAAATATAGTGAGCATTTAGGAATGTATCGAAGAAACTTTTTAGATAATAGGTTTGTAATTTACTATAAAGTTATAGAAGATAAAAATAGAATAGAAATACACTATTTTAGAAGTACTAAACAAAGATCTTTATAAGAAAAAAGAGCCTGTCCGAAAAGTTTTAACAGGC
>NZ_KB291455.1:0-4327 GCF_000318295.1 Capnocytophaga sp. oral taxon 326 str. F0382 | reverse complement strand
TAAAAGTTTAAACTAAACTTTTTGGACAGCCTCATTCTTAAACCTTAATTGATTATGTTATTGGAAGAAGAATTTGAAAAAGCCTTAAGTCTAAAAGAAGAGCCCAAATCATCTCTACTAATGATAGATTTAGTACTTTTAGCAAGGAGTGAAAATATTTCTGATAAAGAAATAAAAGCAACATTGCGACATTTATTTGTGAAGTATTATGAGGAAGGAAATAACAATAATGGTGAATCTCGCGATAAAGCTGATAAAATAGCTGACCTATTAGATGCTATAGAATATGATCGTGTTTGAAACAAAGAATATTTTGTACATAGTATAAAACAAAACAAACAAAAATATGCAAAATACAACCCATTACAATCAGAGATTGAATATCAATGAACTAAATAATACTACCAATTTAGAGGAAGCTATAAAAAATGCTGAACAT
This sequence comes from Capnocytophaga sp. oral taxon 326 str. F0382, assembly GCF_000318295.1. Taxonomy (NCBI): domain Bacteria; kingdom Pseudomonadati; phylum Bacteroidota; class Flavobacteriia; order Flavobacteriales; family Flavobacteriaceae; genus Capnocytophaga; species Capnocytophaga sp. oral taxon 326. Next base: position 3,888 of record NZ_KB291455.1, on the reverse strand, counting down.
CTCTATATTAGTAACCTATTAGGTGATGAAGAACTTTTGTCATCTATTAATTCCTATTTAAAGAAGTACAATAAGAAACTTTGGCTGTCTTTAAATAAAAGTACAGAGATGAATCAGGAAAATTTAAAACAATTACGTTATTTAACCAATTTAAAGAAACTAAAAATAATTGTATTCAATGGCTTTATAGAGGATTTATCTGAGCTATCGCATATTGATGATTTAGAAGAATTTACGATATATAATAATGTAAAAAAAGGTATATCTTTAGTTCCTTTGGCTAAGTTTAAAAACTTATCTTCTTTAAGTTTATATACTGGATTGACTATAAAACAATACACTGTACTCAATACATTTGAAAAGCTAGAACACTTGAGCGCTCGAGAGATAGATTTTTCTAAACTCAATAATTTACCTATTAAAGAACTTACTGTTGATAGTAAGTTTATCCATAGTGATTTGATTACTGAGAAATTTCCTGATATAGAATATATTTCTTTACAGAACTGTAAAGATGTTAGTATAGAAAATATTGCGTCCTTACCTCAGCTTTCTGATGTGCGATTGAGGTATATGCCTCATATTACAAGGCTTACTTCTTTTAAAAATAAAGAAAATATATTTCATCTCGAATGTGTGCATCTTAAGAATCTTGAAAATATAGAAGCTATTTTCGAACTAAAACAACTAAAATATCTGATGATTACAGATTTAGAGAAACTTAAAGCTGAAGATTTTTATAGATTAAAGGAACTTCCTAATTTAAAAGTAGCTTATATAACATTTAAAAATGCAAAAGAAAATGACAAATTTATAACATTTGCTAATGCTCATAATTGGATATATAAACAGCCTTCTTTAGCTAAAACAACTCTTTAACCCTACCTTAGAGAAAGCTTTGTTTTTGTCAAAATACTTATTATACCAATTTTTTCCGTAATTTTGCCCCTTGATAATATCATCATTTCAAAATGAAGAAGAAAACTACAAATATCATCCCTGTAGAAAACCTTGATGTTCAAGGCGCAAGGGTGCATAACCTCAAAAATATAGACCTTTCCATTCCCCGCGAAAAACTTGTTGTCTTCACTGGGCTTTCTGGTAGTGGCAAGTCCTCATTGGCTTTTGATACTATTTATGCCGAAGGACAACGCCGTTATATCGAGACTTTCTCGGCTTATGCTCGCCAGTTTCTTGGGGGATTAGAGCGCCCCGATGTAGATAAAATCGACGGACTATCACCTGTGATTGCTATCGAACAGAAAACTACCTCCAAATCACCGCGCTCTACAGTGGGTACTATCACCGAAATCTACGACTTCTTGCGCCTGCTTTTTGCCCGTGCTTCCGATGCTTATAGCTATGCAACAGGCGAAAAGATGGTAAGTTATACCGATAGCCAAATTCAGGAACTCATTACCAAAGAATACAAAGGCAAACGCATTAACCTATTAGCGCCCGTAGTTCAATCGAGAAAAGGACATTACCGCGAGCTCTTTGAGCAGATTGCCAAACAAGGCTTTGTAAAAGTGCGTACCGATGGCGAAATTCGTGATATCAAAAAAGGTATGAAGCTCGACCGTTACAAAACACACGATATTGAAATCGTGATCGACCGTATGCTAATTGATGATACTGACGACACCCAAAAACGCCTACAAGAAAGTATCAAAATTGCAATGAACTACGGCGACGATGTGCTAATGGTTTTAGAACACGACCAAAAAAAAGCTCACTATTTCAGCCGACATTTGATGTGTCCTTCTTCGGGCATCTCATATCCTCTTCCTGAACCTAATACCTTCTCATTCAATTCTCCTAAAGGAATGTGCCCACACTGCAATGGGTTGGGTGAAGTGCAAGAAATCAACCTCTCCAAGATTATCCCTGATCCTTCTATCTCTATCAAGAACGGCGGGATTACAGCAGTAGGAGAGCAAAAGAACACTTGGATATTCAAACAATTAGAGTTCATTGTACAAAAGTTCGGTCATAAACTCTCCGACCCTATTGAGGCACTTCCTAAAGAAGCGATGGATATTATTCTCTATGGTGGTAAAGATAAATACGCTATCAAATCGGATGTATTAGGCATTACGCGCAATTTTGAAATTGATTTCGAAGGTATCATCAACTTCATCAAAAGCCAGCACGAAAATGCTGATATGGCAGCTATCAAGCGCTGGGCTGAAGAGTTTATGGATACTATTCCTTGCGAGGAATGTCACGGCACTCGCTTGCGCAAAGAGGCGCTTTATTTTAAAATAGCTGATAAAAATATAGCTGAACTATCTGCCTTAGATATTACAGATTTATTGGCGTGGTTCAAATCTCTACCTGAGCATCTCCCTACGAAACAGCGCAAAATAGCAGAAGAAATTATCAAAGAGATCACCACCCGACTCCAATTCCTCATAGATGTAGGGCTTACTTATTTAGCTCTTAACAGAAGTTCTAAATCGTTATCCGGAGGAGAAGCACAGCGTATCAGACTGGCAACGCAGATAGGTTCACAACTCACAGGGGTACTCTATATACTCGATGAACCTAGCATTGGTTTGCATCAGCGAGATAACAAAAGGCTTATCAACTCACTGAAATCACTCAGAGATATTGGCAACTCAGTAATTGTGGTAGAACACGATGAAGAAATGATACAAGAAGCCGATTATGTAGTAGATATAGGACCTAAAGCGGGCGTAAATGGAGGAGATATTATCTTTCAAGGAACGCCTAAAGAGTTGCTAAAAGCAAATACCATCACCGCAGACTATATGAGTGGGAGAAAGAAGATTGAAATACCCACCCAAAGGCGCAAAGGCAACGGCAATGAAATTATCCTAAAAGGCTGTACGGGCAACAACTTGAAGAACATAACCGTAAAGTTCCCTTTAGGGGTAATGATAGGGGTAACAGGTGTATCGGGAAGTGGTAAATCAACGCTTATTAACGAGACTCTGTACCCTATCTTAAACGCTCATTTCTTTAATGGCGTAAAAAAACCAATGCCTTACAAAAGTATTGAAGGCTTAGAACATATTGATAAGGTAATCGATATCGACCAGTCACCTATTGGGCGTACACCGCGTTCAAATCCTGCTACCTACACAGGTGTTTTCAGTGAGATACGCAACCTTTTCACCCAAGTACCCGAAGCACAAATACGTGGCTACAAACCAGGTAGATTTAGTTTCAACGTGAAAGGCGGTAGATGTGAAACCTGTGAAGGCTCAGGTTTAAAGGTGATTGAAATGAACTTCCTCCCTGATGTCTATGTGCCTTGCGAAACTTGTAAAGGAAAACGCTTCAACCGCGAGACGCTTGAAGTGAGATACAAAGGGAAATCTATTGCCGATGTGCTGGATATGACCATAAGTGAAGCAGTAAAATTCTTTGAACCTATCCCTAAAATATACCGTAAACTAAAAACTATTGAAGAGGTAGGTTTAGGCTACATCACTTTAGGGCAACAATCTACTACCCTTTCAGGAGGAGAAGCCCAACGGGTGAAGTTAGCTACAGAGCTTTCTAAAATAGACACAGGCAATACTTTTTATATATTAGATGAACCCACCACAGGACTCCATTTCGAAGATGTGAAAGTACTCCTCGAAGTACTCGACCGTTTAGTAGATAAGGGCAATACTGTTCTGGTAATAGAGCACAACCTCGATGTTATCAGAAAAGTAGATTATATCATAGATATAGGGCACGATGGGGGTAAAGCAGGTGGCGAAGTAATAGCTTTTGGTACTCCTGAAGAAGTGGCTAAAAACAAGAAGAGTTTCACTGCCGAGTACCTAAAATAAAAAGGGCGTGCTGTTAAAGCACGCCTCTTCTTTATAAAGATTTTTGATATAATGGACAAAAATGAGGCTATTTTAGAGA
>NZ_KB291454.1:15299-16248 GCF_000318295.1 Capnocytophaga sp. oral taxon 326 str. F0382 | reverse complement strand
TAAATTTTAACACATTTTGATAAACACAAGTGATTTTTTTTATATATAAGTTCCATCTTTGAAAGCATTGTATAAACAGTTTCTTTTATAATCTCAAACTCAGAAATGTTATATAGCAATGAATCATTAATTAACAGTAATTATTTAACAATCAGTAAAATATTTTTAAGGCCCCACAAAGCCAGCGAGGGGCAGCTGGGTATGTGAAACACGAATTTTCACGAACTTGGGAGTGTAAAAAACTCTTTGCCGAAATTGGGAGTGCATAAAAGTCTTTATTTCCACGAATTTGGGAGTGTGTAAAACTTTCGAAATTGGGAGTGCATAAAAGTCTTTATTTCCACGAATTTGGGAGTGTGTAAAACTTTATTTTATATTATCTCACGAATTTTCACCTGACGGGGAATTATAAAAGTCTCCCACTGATTGCACGGATTGTGGCGCAAATGCAATTGTAAAATCAGTGTTTGTTATATCAAACTGATGTTATTTCTCAATTTTTGTCGTTTTCTTAGGAACTAATACCTAAATTCCTCCCAACCATATTGCCAATATTTAGGATTAGGACTAAAATCTCCATCTCCTAAATCAAAATCTCCAGAGCAGGGAATACGATATTCTCCCCAAGAGGCTACCGAAGTTTTTTTAGTGGTATAACTTGTCCAAGTACCAAAAAATTGGTAATTTCTACTTCCATCACTCTGAATAAATAGTTCAGTATATACAGGTTTTTTATTTATTGCCTTGTACCAAAGAACAAGCATTTCTCCCTTAAAAACACCTGTAGCTGTAAGATTCTCATCTTCTTTTAGCGTATATGAAAAAGTAGAAAAGCCTTCTGCTTCTCCCTTTTTTAGAGGTTCATCCCCATCAAAAGCGGGTGCTGTAAGTCTGTAATGAGACTGCAAAGTGAACGTTCCTTTGAAAGTCCGTTTGTTTTTGTTCATCA
>NZ_KB291454.1:13177-15279 GCF_000318295.1 Capnocytophaga sp. oral taxon 326 str. F0382 | reverse complement strand
CTACCTCATATACATCCTTGTTTTCTTCACTCTTCTTTATGGAAGTGAAAGTAATGCGCAAGCGTTTGCGATTTACCCCTATAAATCCTAAGAAATTATCTTTTTTACCATTTAAAACTTGCAACATATCAAGATGAATGTTGTATTTTTCATAAGGTACATTATGTGTTGTTCTCTCTATGACATCTTTAAATGTACAAGGTTGTGCATACATCGCACTACATAGTAGCACTAATGTATAACAAAAACATCTGTTTAATAATTTCTTTATATTTTTCATTTTCTTTATTTTTCTGATAAAAGAGAATTTATATATTTTTTACTTGATAAGAGAGAGTCGTCTTCAGCATTTTTTACCTTCTTTTCAAATAAAAACTGCCATTTTCCATTCTTCTTTTGATAATATTTTCCTATAAAAGGGAATGAGATGCTAAATTCATCATCACTATCTACTCTTACATATTTTATAGGCACAAAAAAAACTATTATCCCCCAATTTTTCTCATTTTTTATCTTTTCTTTCAGTATTTTGTCAATTTTCTTATTATCAGCGTCTGAAAAATAGTGGTAATCATACAATTCATTATATAATGGTTTTAGTTGGTTATTTTTCTCAAAATTCTTCAAATAATCAATATCTGATTTTAATCTTGGTATATAATAAATTGTAAAATGTCCTACTTTTGGAATCATATAAGATGATATAGGTATTTTATCAGATATATCAAAATAGATTTTTTCTTCTTTATTGAAGTATCTTGTTATACTATTGTTATTTTCTTGTGCTCTACAAGAAAATAATATGAAAAATATACAGCTTACTAAAAAATACCTTGTTTTCATTTTCTTTATTTTTATCTAAAAGATTTAAAATCATAGACTTTGCCAAAGGTCGTAGCACGACAAGCAATTAAAACTTTAGCAAAGTGTTGTGATGCAAATTTTGCAAACTAATTTTGATTGACTGTAAATTTATTCCCGAAATCGATACTCTTCTACTAAACTATCAATATATTTATCCTGCAAATTATGGATTTCTTGTTCTATTTCATCTGTAATAGTATATGTTTTTCTTATCGACCATTTGCCATTTTCTAAAACATAAGCATCTTCCTTATAAGGATATTTAGGATTATAAGAAGTCTCTAAATGTGGCGTGTGTTCCAAATATTTTTTATCTATAATGAAAATAACAGCATTGAAATGCTTGTTGAGCTCTTCTATCGATAACGATGATATTTCTTGTCTTACTTTTTCCCAACAAGGCTCATTATCATTGCATTTAGATGTAATGGCATAGGTATCAAACCTTTTTGTCTTAGGAATTAAAATGACATTAGCATTTCCTAATTCATTTCCTTTGTATGGACATCCATAATACGGAATTTGATAATACCCCTCTCTTTCTGAAAATTCATCATATTTAAAGATTTTATATAACTCTTTTCTATTTATATTGGTTTGTATCATTTTTATTTTCTATAAATGCTTGGTAATTGTCATTTACTTTTTGAGTTTGCTCATTAGGAATTTCATTGGGATTTTGTTTTCTCCTCTCCTTAAACATTCGTTGATTGGGTATGGTGTATAGAGAAAATTCACAAAAAAAGCTTATTAGAGAGAGAATTAGCAATACAATTATCTTTTTCCATCCCATTTTCATAAAAAATATAGAAAATAGAAGAATGAAAGGATACACTAATATTATCCAAAAAAAACAAGCGAACAATACTGTCATTATAGCTGAAAATAGATAATCAAAACTGAAACAAGAATTTTCATACCACATTCTATTGAAAAAGCGATGTGCTTGTGGATAATTGTAATATACAGTAGTTAGAAATATAAATACCAGAAATAAGACTACTTGTGCTTTGTATATATTGTGACTGTATTTTCTTAAAAACATAAATACTCAGAAATTATTTGAATGAAAAAGCTGCTAAAATTCAGGAAGTTTGGGCAAAGATACAAAAATAAATGGATTATTTGCTTTTTTGTATGGGAATAGGTAGTATGCGGAATTTAAACGGCTGAGGCTGTCCGAAAAGTTTTATTTGTGTAGGTGTTGCAGCACATACTTAGCTATCGCTGACTTTCCT
>NZ_KB291454.1:3651-13157 GCF_000318295.1 Capnocytophaga sp. oral taxon 326 str. F0382 | reverse complement strand
AAGCGATTTTTAGACTTTTCGGACAGCCTCTTTTTTTTGTTTTGTAGGAAGTTTTATTGTTTTCTTTCTAAGATAAAGAAGTGATAAGTGGTTTCAAAAGGATTTTCTATGGTGATTTCAAAAAAATAGGCTTGAGAATCAGCAGTATTCTTAAACTTTTCTTGAAGATTTTCTTTCCAGATGTTATCCTCTGATGATAGCTTTGAAAACTTAGTTTTTTTACTAAGCCAAATTTTTTCAAATTCTTTTCTTTTATTAGCATTACTGTCGCAAACAATAAGTATAAAACCATTACTTTTTCTATTCTTAAAGTGTTTTTGAATAGATTCTTGGTACTCTGAAAAACCTCCTTTATCTTTTGGGAAGTGATATTTAAACTCTATTTTAAAAGGAGTTTCTGTGTTATTCTTATCTATTAATGATAAATCTACACGAGTTTTAGCAATGCGAGGGTACTCGGCAATTGCTCTTTTTCCTTGCTCTTTGTGTTTTTGGTTGAAGAGTTCAACAAGCAAGTTTCTAATTTGAATTTCTTGTTTTAGGTTAAAAAAATTGTCGTTGAGCTCATTTAGTTTGTTTTTGAACTCATCTGATTTGATAATGCTTATCAAACTATCAAACATTTCTTCTTTTGTTCTGATACTATCACTCATTTTCTAATGGTTTTAAGATTAATTTCTACTTTAAAAACTTTTTAGTTTCTTTAACAATAGCAGGTATTAGTTCTCGAGAAAAGCTATTGCTTAATTGTCGGGTGTGGATAAGAATACGTTTGTTATCCTTACTAAAGTGTAAGAAATAGCGGTCTCTTCCTACTTTTATTTCCTTTTGAAAAACGACATCAAAAGTTTGTTCTAAATTAATGTGGTAACGGCTTGGATAATTACCGGCTGCTACAATTACAATAGGGAACTCTTTGAAAAAAGGCATTGCAAAGAGAGGTTTACGCTCTTCTATAGACTGTTTTCTAAGGGCTTCTATATCTTCATTTTTGTAGCTTTCTTTAGTAGGGTAGTCGCTGAACTCGGTGATAAAAAACTCTTTTTGAAAGTTGATTTTCTCAAGTTTTTCATCTTGTAAAAATAGCTGTTCGTAGAGTTTTTCGTAGTTTAAATAGGTGCTACTTGTACCACCATTGTAAGGTTTTCCTTCTTTCCTTATATCCCTTTTGTTAAACTGATTGCCATAAGCATATAAGGGATTTTCGTGAGAGATGGGACGCTCACCATCGTAGTTAGGTACTTCATTGGTAGAGAGTATGTGTTCCCATTGAGATACATTACTTTGGAAGAGCTCTTCTTTCTTCTTTTCTAAATTCTCGGTAGTCTCTTCTTGGGGAATGTGTGCAGCTTCTTTGCCGATTACTAAAACTTTACCCTTAGGGTTGCCATACCCTACAAATAGATTGTTGGCTTTGCAGTAGGCTACTGCCTCTTTGAATGCTTGTGTGTACATATAATTTAAGTTTTTTATAGTTTTTTAATTTCTTCAATTAGCATTTGTTCTGAAATATCAAAATCACCATCGGAATTAGCGATTTTTTCTAGTGTTTTTATTACCTCCAGCTTAGTTTCTTCACTGCTGAACGCTACATCCTTATTAGTTAATTTTGGTAAGGTTTTAGCATTCATCAGTTTAAAAAACTCTTTTTTCTCTGAATTAGTGAAGTTAGCCAAAGAAGTAATTTTTGATGATAAAAATTGCTTTTCTTCCTCAGCAATCACACCGTCGGCTTTTATGAGGTATATCATCAACTTGATTTCTTTTCGTTTGTCTTCTTTCTTTTTATAGGCTTCGGTGTTAAACCATTTAGAAAAAGTATTACTGATATACTTAAAGGCGCTTTTTATATCAAGCGAGACCTTTTCAGCATTAGTAGGCATTACCAATTCAGGATTGTCCCAAAAATCAATAATGATGAGTTTATGTATTTCGTTGGTTAAGAAATGTTTGTACTCTATTTCTACTATAGGAATTACTTGATAGTTGATGTATGCTTTTAGCAGAAGAGGATAGTTTACTTCTGAAAGTTTTGAGTTTTCCTCGTGTTTAATTAACAAAGTTTTGCTAATACTGTCAGTAAGTTTTTTTATTGAGCCATTGATGTTCTCATAAATCAGCTCATTTTGGCTTTTTAGCGATACGTGTTTATGAATGGCTTCTCTTTTTACAACAGTAGTAGTACTTCCTATTTCTGTAGATAAGTCAGATTTGTGATTACTTATTTTGGTGGTTAAGTACTTTATTTGTGCTATACGTCCAGCAGTATGGCAACGAGGGCAATCAATCATACCTCTTCTATGAGGGTCGCCATAACAATGTTCACAAGTAATAATGCCATCACCTCCACATTTATCACATCTTACTTTACCAGAGCACTTACATTTAGAACAAGGAATCTCGCCATTACCTGCACATCTACTACACTGTTCTCTTATTGTATAAGGTTTCCCATTTCTATACTCAGTTTTTTCTGTTCGTCCTTTTCCATCGCATCTTGAGCAACGATTTTTTCCACTGCCATTACATCTTGGGCAAGCTACTTCTCCACTTCCGTTGCATTTGTTGCATTTCCATTCGTGTCGCCCTTTACATTCTTTATCTTTACAAGTAACGTATTTATACCCATTGCAATCGGGGCAAGCTTCGCTGAAAGTTTGTTTAGGGAAAAAGAAAATAGGTTGTTTTTGGGCAAAACTATCTCTTTCCATATCAAAAGGGAATAAGGATAGGTCTAAGTGAGTATTCACTGTTTGTTCTTCAACTTTTGCGTGTTCAAGATTTTTGAAGTTCTTAAGAAGAGATTCGTCTTTGACAACAGCTTGCTCTTGAAAGCGCTCGGCTCCGTCTGTAAATACACGAAACTGATTTTCGTATTTTTCCTCTAAAGGGAAAACAAGTGTGTTAAACTTCCTTTCAGCTTTTGTGTATTCTAACTGAGAGGCATAGTAGTCTTTTCTTTTTACGATAGCATTGTCGTCAATAAGCATTTTAGAATACTCATTTGGGTAACGATTTTTTAAAAGAAGTTTAATGTCTTTTGCATTAATTTCTTTTAGTTGATTTTGGGCTTTGCTTAATAAATTCATAATTTATTTTGTTAAGATAATTATTCCTGAAATAATCCAAAGATATCAACAGATATCCACATAAATGTTAAAAATAGTACTATGATTATAAATACAATAAATGGTAAACATCCAGCACCTTCTTTAACTTCTTCTTTTTCAACATTTTCTCTTCTCATAATTAAATATAGTTTTTAGTGAGAGCTTACTTTAAATGGTTTTCGGCTTCCCCAATGTTTTACAAAAATAGTTTGCGGGCATCCCGTTTTACTTAGCTCGTTGCCCGACCAAAGGCATAGTGTAAAGCAAAAGGAACGCCCGCATACGCGAACGCTTCCGTCTTTACTTTCTGTACACTATTGAAAAATTGGTCGTATTTCGAGCTTAGAAAATAAAAGCGAAACGCTACTAATATGTTTATTTTGTGTTTATCTGGTTTTTACTATAAAATATGTTTTATGAGTTTCTGCCAGCAAATATACAAAATAAAATGATAAGTACGTCCTTTTGCCTTGTTTTTTTAGCTATGAGGTAAGAGTTAAGAGGTAAGAATGCTTTGTTTATACTTGATGATATGTAGCTCTTTTTCAAGTTTTTTGGCTTTTTTAATGCTATCGTTAGTGCCTTTTGACTGTCCGTCCCAGAAGGCAAAAACCACTTCAGCATTTTCAATAATTTGAGTGTTGCGCACAAGGGTAGCCCCACGCCCATACTTTTGGTAGTCGGGTTTGAAAACGAGGAGAGGAATACCCATCTCGGCAGCAAATTGTGCGGCGAGAGTGTCGGCTCCTTTAGCACCACCCGATACGATATTTTCAGGTTTTTCGTGCGTGTTGATATACGCTAAAATACTTTCTTTCAGTAGGGTGTAATCGCTAAAATCACGTCCCCCAACAATGGCTATATTCATATAAATCGTTATTTGTTGGGGCAAAAGTCAATAGCAAGGGCGACAAAAACTGTCGCTCGAAGAAAAAAGTTTGTATATTTGCAAAAAAATAATAAAATGAAGAAGTTTTTAAGACACCGTTTTATTGTGGAACGCCTGCGTATGAAGCCTCATTCGTATGAAGATTTGATAAGGGCTTTAGAAAAGAGTGACGAATATTGCGATCTTGAGATGTTTACTGATCGTACTTTTCTCCGTGATAAACAAGATATTGAGAAAATCTACCACATAAAAATTGAGTATAACAACACTCTTAAAGCGTACGAAATCACAGAAGATAACGACCTCTATACTCAAAATCTATTAGAGGCGTTTGATGTGTTTAGAGCGTTGCAGAATTATGGCAATCTTTCTGAGGTTATTCAGTTTGAAAAGCGATTGCCTGCGGGTACGGAATATTTGTCGCCGCTGCTTAGGGCTATCAAAGAAAAGCGGCAGGTAGCGTTGCATTACTATAAGTTTTGGGATAAAAACAAACAGCCAGTAGTGCGCACGATAGAGCCTTATTTGCTGAAAGAGGCGCAAAGGCGTTGGTATGTATTAGCGTGGGATGTGGAGAAAGAAGCGTTGCGGGTGTTTGGCTTGGATAGAATTAAGCACTTAGACGATGAGCGGGGGGTGAAGTTTCAGCATCCTGTACCGGAGGGCGTAGAGCACTTTTTTGACGATAGTTTTGGGGCGTGGGTGGACAACAAGCGTACGCAAGCGGAAGAGGTGGTGCTCGCCTTTAAAAAGTTACCTACCGACTCGCCTTTTGTGCCTAACCCCGCTGAATACCTCAAAGCGATGCCTTTGCACTCTTCGCAAGAAGTGATGAGTGAAACTGAAGATGAAATTGTGCTCAAACTGCACTTGAAAATTACTCCCGATTTTGTGAAGGAAATACAATCGTACGGCAGTAGGGTAGAGTGGAGGTAAGCAATTGTACGGGTGGCTCAAACTGCCAAAATGGCACTGTTTTTGTAAATGGCAAATTGTTTGCTATCAAAATACGAAATAAATCTAATAAGAATCATTATGAGTACTGAAGATATTAACAAAGACGATTTTGAATTTGAACAAGACCCTGTGGATTACACTCCTGAAGAGGATATGTACGAAACAGTAGAAATTCCTGAAGATGAGGACTTTTACGACTCCGATGAGGACGAGATGCCTTTTGACTTAGAAGACGACGACGACTCTTTTGAAGAAGAAGAACCTGAAACAGAAGAAGAATCGGAAGAGCCTGAAGCAGGAGAAGAAGACTCCGAAGAAGAGGAAGAACCTGAAGAAGAGGAAGAACCTGAAGAAGAGGAAGAAGAATCTGAGGAGCCTTTTGAAGAAGAAGAGCCTGAAACAGAAGAAGAAGCGCCTATAGAGCAACCTCCGGTAGAGGAAGATCCTGTTCCAGTAGAGGAAGAACCTATTGAACAGCCTCCATTAGAAGATGAACCTGCTCATACTTCAGAACCTACTGATGAAGAGCAGATTATGTATAAAGACCCCAACGAACCTGAAAAAACGGATGAGTATTTCAACAAGGAAAGAGATCGCTATTTGCGTTTGTTTGCCGAGTTTGACAACTACCGCCGTAGAACTATTAAGGAACGTGAGGAGTTAATCGCTACTGCAGGAAAGGACATTTTGTCAGCTATGTTGCCTATAGTAGATGATTTTGACCGTGCTTTGGTGGAACTCTCTAAAACAGCAGATGAGAATACGCTACAAGGGGTGAAACTCATCTACAACAAACTTATCAATACACTAAAATCTAAAGGTTTAGAGCGTATGGACGTTGCTCCAAACGATGTATTCGACAGTGAAATTCACGAGGCAATTACGCTCATTCCTGCTCCATCGCCTGAGTATAAAGGCAGAATAGTGGATGTAGTGCAAGCAGGCTACAAATTAGGTGATAAAATAATACGTTTTCCTAAAGTAGTAGTAGCACAATAAGAAGGTTAAAATGAAAAGAGATTACTACGAGATATTAGAAGTACAGAAAACAGCTACGGCTGCCGAAATAAAAAAAGCATACCGCAAACAAGCATTAAAATATCACCCTGACAAGAATCCTGGAGACAAACAAGCTGAAGAGAATTTTAAATTAGCTGCTGAAGCCTACGAGGTGCTCAGCGATGAGAACAAACGCGCTCAGTACGACCGCTTTGGTCACGCTGCCTTTGAAGGTGGTATGGGAGGCGGTGGTTTCTCAATGGACGATATATTCAGTCAGTTTGGCGATATATTTGGCGGTCATTTTTCAGGGAATTTTGGTGGTTTTAGCGGTTTTGGAGGCGGTAGTCAGCAGGTATATGTGAAAGGTGAAAACTTGCGTATACGTGTGAAAGTTACCTTAGAAGACATTGTAAAAGGTACTGAGAAGAAAATAAAAGTACGCCGCAAAGTAAAAGCTGAAGATACAACTTACAAAACTTGCCCAACGTGTAATGGTCGCGGACAGGTGGTGCGACAAGTGAATACAATGCTCGGTATGATGCAAACGGCATCTACTTGTACTGCTTGTGGCGGCACTGGTGAGGTGATTGATAAACGCGGTGCTGATACTGATTCACAAGGTTTGAAAACGGTTGAAGAGACTATCTCTATCAATATCCCAGCAGGGGTGATGGAGGGTATTCAGCTCAGTATGAGTGGCAAGGGGAATGAAGCTCCTGTGAAGAATAGTGTGCCTGGTGACCTTCTGATTCTCATTGAAGAACAAGAACACGAAACCCTTAAACGCGAAGGGGATAACTTGCATTACGATTTGTATATCAGTTTTCCTGAAGCTGTTTTAGGAGCTACTAAGGAAATAGAAACAGTAACAGGCAAGGTGCGCATCAAATTAGAAGAGGGCATACAATCGGGTAAGATATTGCGTTTGCGCGGTAAAGGTATCCCTAACTTGCAAGGACGCGCAACAGGTGATTTGATTGTTCACGTGAATGTATGGACTCCTAAACACTTGAACGACGAGCAAAAAGATTTCTTTAAAAAGATGCAAGAGGATGAGCATTTCAGTCCTAAACCTGATAAGAACGACAAGTCGTTCTTTGAGAAAGTAAAAGAAATGTTTTCGTGAAAATGAATGACGAGAGACGAGGGAGGAAAATCTCAGAGAGACTTGGAGGATCTCGGAGGGGGATTAGAAAATTAGATGTAATGAATAAAAATGAGGCTATCTATTGTTAGATAACCTCATTTTATTTTTATAAACTTTTTAGAAAGTTTCTTCTATAAAAAAATTATTAAATTCTTAGAAGAAGTAACGTTTGAAAGCTTCGATAGCGGCATAGTCGGCGAAGCCTAAATTGCGGTAACGACGAGCGGTTTCGCTGTTACGAGCTTCGGCGCGTTGCCAGAATTCGCGCAAGTCGTCTCCTTGGAACATAGCACCATCTTTTTGAGATTGATGGAAGAAGATGGCTTGACGTTTTTTGAGTACTTGTGTGGGACTCATAGGGACTGCCATTTCGATTTCGTGGATATCCCATTCGTGCCAAGCTCCACGGTATAACCATACCCAGCAGTCTTTCATATAATCTTTGTGTTTTAAGTTTTTCAAAGCAGCAAAGATAGCGTCAAGACATACTTTGTGAGTACCGTGAGGGTCGGCGAGGTCACCAGCGGCATAGATTTGGTGAGGTTTTACTTCTTCAATCAAATCCATAATGATTTTGATATCGGCTTCACCTATAGGGTTCTTTTTCACGCCACCTGTTTCATAGAAAGGCAAGTTGAGGAAGTGTACGTGTTTATCAGGAACTCCTTCGTAGCGTGTAGCAGCCAATGATTCGTGGCGACGGATGTTGCCTTTGAGTTGGCGTACGAGGAGGCTATCGATTTCGTTGGATTTTTTGTTGGTGATGTTGCTAATAATCTCGTTGATTACGGCTACTTCGGCTTTGTTTTCTTTGGCTATATCTTTGAATACTTCGGCGAATTTAAGTGCTTCGTGGTCGGATACGGCAAAGTTACCGGAAGTTTGGTAAGCGACGTGTACTTCGTGACCTTGAGAGACTAAGCGGTCGAAAGTACCACCCATAGAAATCACGTCGTCGTCGGGGTGAGGGCTGAAGATGATTACGCGTTTTTTGTGAGGATGTTCGCGTTCAGGGCGGTTTGTATCGTCGGCATTAGGTTTACCTCCTGGCCATCCAGTAATGGTGTGTTGCAAGCGGTTGAACATAGCGATGTTCAAATCGTAAGCAGGACCTGATTCAGCCAAGAGTTTGGACATACCGTACTCGTTGTAATCGGAATCGGTGAGTTTGAGGATTGTTTTATTAAGGTGTTCGCAAAGCCAAACGATAGCTTTCGCTTTGAGGTCTTCGTTCCACTGTACATCGGTAACGAGCCAAGGGGTTTTGATACGGATGAGGTCGGAAGAAGCTTCTTCGTCTAATACAAAAGTAGTGTTTTCGTGGAGTTGTAGGTAGCTTGAAGGTACTTCGGGGGTGATATCGCCTTCGACGGCTTTGGCTACGATAGATGCTTTACTACTACCCCAAGCAAGCAATACGATGCGATGAGCTTTTAACACGGTGCGTATACCCATTGTAATGGCTTGACGAGGTACATTGTCGATGCCGTGGAAGGTTTCGGCGGCGTCGGCGCGTGTGATATGGTCGAGGGTGATGATGCGGGTACCAGAATTGCGGTTAGAACCAGGTTCGTTGAAGCCGATGTGGCCTGTACGACCGATACCGAGGAGTTGGAAATCGATTCCGCCGCAATCTTGGATTTTTTTATCGTAATTAGCACAGTAGGCTTCTAACTCGTCGTGAGATACGGTTCCGTTAGGGATATTGATATTTTCTTTAGGGATATCAATATGGTTGAAGAGGTGTTCGTGCATAAAGTACCAATAACTTTGTATATCCTGTTTTTCCATTGGATAATACTCGTCTAAGTTGAAGGTAATTACATTTTTGAAGCTAAGGCCTTCTTCTTTGTGCATACGCACAAGTTCGTCGTAAACTTTTA
This sequence comes from Capnocytophaga sp. oral taxon 326 str. F0382, assembly GCF_000318295.1. Classification (NCBI taxonomy): domain Bacteria; kingdom Pseudomonadati; phylum Bacteroidota; class Flavobacteriia; order Flavobacteriales; family Flavobacteriaceae; genus Capnocytophaga; species Capnocytophaga sp. oral taxon 326. Next base: position 4,169 of record NZ_KB291454.1, on the reverse strand, counting down.
CTGGAGAGGATCCAGTGGCTAAGCCTAATACGCATTTTTTGCCTTCGGCTTGTTTCTTTTTGATAAGGTCGGCGATTTCGTGTGCGACACTAATTGAAGCGGTTACTGAGTTCGAGAAGATGATGTTGTGGATTTTCTCGAAACGAGTTTCCTCAACGGAGCCGGCGGGCTGATGAGCGATTGATGAAACTTCTTTTCTGATATGTGTTCTCATTTTTTATTGATAAATGATGTTATAATAATTTCAGATTTGACCCTGCAAAGGTATATCTTTTTTATGATTTATACAAAAAAAATTAACATTTTATTCGAATGACGAGGGACGAATGACGAGGGACGAATGACGAGGAGCGAATGACGAGGAGCGAATGACGAGAGACGAGGGCCCCCGAACCCCCGAAGGGGGACTAGCCGGAAAGGGGGGTGGTGGGAGGAGGTGCGAGCCGCACGGGCGATTAGTGGGAGCTGTGGGAACTATGGGAATGGTGGGAGCAGAGGGAAAGGTGGGAGCAGAGGGA
>NZ_KB291454.1:0-3631 GCF_000318295.1 Capnocytophaga sp. oral taxon 326 str. F0382 | reverse complement strand
GAGGGAAAGGTGGGAGCAGAGGGAAAGGTGGGAGGGATGGGGTTGAGGGGTGATTGCTTTGTGATGTGAAATGAAAGAAGGTGTCAGAAAAGTTTTATTTATGTGGGCGTTTGCAAAACGCCCGTATATAACATACTTCAAAAATTATTGGTAATCAGACATAATATACTTCAAAAATTATTGATAATCAGACTAGTATACTTTGCCAAAGGTCCGAGCCGTACGGGCAAGAAACTTTGGCAAAGTGTAGCGACGCAAAAGTGATTTTGAGACTTTTCGGACAGCGCTAGTGTTTTTAGAAATTTGGTTTTAGTTGTTGTTTGTTGAAATAGAAGTCTTCGATGACTTTGATGACTTGATCTTCGGTGTCTACCAAATGGAACAAATCTAAGTCTTCGGGACTGATGTTGTTGAATTTTTCTAACAATATTGTTTTTATCCACTCTACAAGTCCGCTCCAATAGTCTGTGCCTACTAAAATGATAGGGATTTTGTCGATTTTATGGGTTTGTACGAGGGTGAGGGTCTCGAAAAGTTCGTCGAGGGTGCCAAAGCCACCTGGCATAGCGATGAAGGCTTTGGAGTATTTCACAAACATTACTTTGCGCGCAAAGAAATAGTTGAATTTGATGTTCTTGTCGTGGTCGATATAAGGGTTGTTGGTTTGCTCGAAGGGCAGGTCGATATTGAGTCCGGCAGATACGCCTTTGTTGAGGTGAGCGCCTTTGTTTCCGGCTTCCATAATGCCGGGGCCTCCTCCGGTGATGATGCCAAAACCTTCGTCGACTATTTTTTGGGCAATACGGACGGTGAGGTCGTAGTAGGGGGTTCCGGGATTGATGCGTGCAGATCCGAAGATGCATACGCAGGGGCCTATGGAGCTCATTTGTTCATAACCGTGAACAAATTCACCCATTATTTTAAAAATAGACCAAGAGTCGTGTGTTTTGGTTTCGTTCCAAACTTTAGAATGTTTTTTCATTTGAATTTTGAATTAAGTGTTAAAAGTTAAAAGATGCCCCCCCCACATACTCTGCTCTGGCAGACTTCCCCGAAGGGGGACTAGCCGCAAAAAAATATTGAATATCAGTGTAATCAATGGAGTTTTCAGAGAAACTCTGAAAATTTCCGAGTGACGAATGCCGAGTGATGTTGGGCAGCTGGTGCTGCGAAAGTTTTTTTGCCCACGAATTTCACGAATTTACACGAATTTTCGCCTGACGGCGAAGGGAGTGAGAAGTGAAAAATCTGAGGCCTCAGAGAGGCTCTGAGAGACTTGGAGAGGAGCTGTGTGGAATTAGTAAATTAGCAAATTGGAAAATTAGCAAATTAGTTTATAGTTTCATTGTTTTTACTTTCAAATTTTTTGAGGTCGTTGCCTTTGAGGGCGTTTTCGACGAGCTCGGGGAGGCGATCGGGGGCGCAGGCGAAACAGGCGATGCCGAGTTTGCTGATTTCCTTACCGAGTTTTTCGTCGTAATCGGGACGACCGCTATCGGAAAGGGCTAAGAGTACGAGTACTTTTACACCGTCCTGATGCATCTCGTTTAGACGACGTAGGAGTCCGGAGCGCACGCCTCCCTCATAGAGGTCGGATATGAGGATGAACATCGTTTTGCGGGGGTTCTCGATGAGCGTTTGGCAATATGCCACAGACTTATTAATGTCGGTTCCTCCACCCAATTGCACGCCAAAGAGCATATCGACGGGGTCTTGACGGCAGGCTTCGGTGAGGTCAGTTATTTCGGTGTCGAACACTACTACGTGAGTATCGAGGGCGGGCATACTTGCAAAGATGGAGCCCATTACCGATGAGTAGATAATGGAATCGCACATAGACCCACTTTGGTCGATGTCGAGGATTACCGTCCAGTTTTTTTGTTTTTGAGTGCGTTCAAAGAAATAGAATTTTTCGGGTATGATACGCTTGGTGGCGGTGTCGTAGTTTTTGAGGTTGCGCTGGATGGTTCGTTTCCAATCGGTTGATGAGAAATTGGCGATGGGGGTATGTGCTTTTTTGTTGAGAGCGCCGGTAACAGCACGGCGCAGGTCTTGCTCCATACGTTTCATAATCTCATTGACGACTTCTTTGACTAACTCGCGGGCGGTGTCTTTGGATTTGGCGGGAATCTGGTCTTTGAGTGCCATTAAGGTGCCCACCATAGAGATGTCGGGTTTTACGTTTTTGAGGGTTTCGGGTTCAAAGAGCAGTTTGGTGAGACCTTTGCGTTCGATAGCATCGGTTTGAATGACGCTCACTACATCGGGGGGGAAGAAGGAACGTACATCGGTGAGCCACTTGGCTAAGTTAGGAGCGGAGTTGCCCAAGCCAGCCGAGCGTTTGCCGCCGCCGTTGCCATTGCCGTCGGTATCGTCGTAGAGGGCGGCGAGGGTAGCATCCATCAGTGATTGCTGTTCGTTGAGTGATACTTCACCCAAAGCATTTGCATCTTGACCCAAGATGAGTCGCCAGCGTGTGATATTTTCGTCCATTAGAGTATATAAAAGATGAGACCTATTTGTAATACATTAGAACTGAGGCTTGTGCCATCGGTGGTTTTTGCGTCCTTTAGCAAAGGAGAGAGGTTGTACTGCACGAAGAAATTCAGAGCATTATAGCCAAAAGCGGCAAAGGTTTTTAGTTGGAATTTTCTAACGATGTCGGGGTTTTGGAAGGAGGTGTCGATGTCGTTGGCGGTGTACAGGCTTCTGCCGCCTAAGAGATAGGCGATGCGCATTCCTGCGTATACTCTCCAGAATTTGTGAGATGTGGGGGTGGAGGTACGGAATCGGAATTCTAAAGGCATTTCGATGGCGTGGGTTTTGAAATAGTTTTTGCTGATGTTCAAATCGCGGAAATGTTCGACTATTTCGTAACTGACACCTGTTGAGGTTTTGTTGGCTACCATATTGTTATACACCACATCGTAAGCATAACCTAATCCGATGCCAAAGCCGAGATTTCGTTTTTGGTTGATGGGAAGGTCGCGGATGAAGCCTAAGTGGATGCCGTGGGAGAGGTTGTGCTGCACGACACTGCTGGCTTGGCCGGCGAGATAATCGTAGGTGAGACCGACATAGAATTGGTCTTCGAGATAATGAGTATCGACCGTTGAGGGGTTGGCAGTTGAGCTTTGTGTAGAGCCAATCAAGCCGTCGTCACTATTTTCTTGAGCATAAGTGAAGAGGGAGAAGTGAAGGGTAAGGAGTAATAGGATGATATTTAGTTTATTCATTTTTTTTTCTTTGGGTTTATTAACTTCGTTTTCTCGAAATTCATTGATAAAACTTTCAAAAGGGATGGCTTCTTTTTTTCCAGCACGTACATCTTCAGCCTCTTGCATTGCATCAAAGAGTTTTTTCTTAAAGGCCTTTTGCTCTTTGATCACAGCTTTCTCTGATGTAATAGTTTCTGTATTTTGTTTTTTTACTTCAAAAATTTCGACGAAATCGAGACTTTCTATGAAGTTTAAAAAAGCATTCAATTTTGAACCTTGTGCCCTAATATTTATAATGTATTCCATAGTGTTCTTGTTATTTTGAGGCAAAGATAAGAAATAATTACGAATTACGAAATACGAATGACGAAATATGAGGGAAGAATGACGAGAGACGAATGACGAGAGACGAA
>NZ_KB291453.1:0-882 GCF_000318295.1 Capnocytophaga sp. oral taxon 326 str. F0382 | reverse complement strand
CTCCCGTTTGTAACTCTAATGGTTCTGGAGAGGTAATTTCAGCTGTAAAATTAGCTGTACAACCTGTTGAGTTTACTGTAAGTTGTAATACATACAATACTCCTATAGGTGTTCCGTGCAACTGAGTAAAGGTAGCGTTGTGTGTTCCTGCACTGCTTGGTGTAGGCGTAAATGGAACAGCTAAGCCTGTAGTACGATCGGTAGCGCTTAGGATACGGAATGTATAACTATCGCTATCGGTAGGCATTGCTACTTCTATAACCCCCGTACCCGTAGCAGTGAGTCCTAAATTACATTTTTCGTGGTAAGGTTGTACCACTAAATCATCGATATTAGGCCATATAGGAACAGGAAGAATTACTTCTTTTACTATAGGACAATTTATTGTTTCGGTATCGTAAATAGTGATGCGGTAAGTACCTTCATCGGCAGGTGCTGGAATTGTAATGGTAGTAGTTCCTGCTGACAAAACTTGGTTTTGAGCAATGATTTGTCCAGCAGAGCTACCATTATCTATATGTTCTAAAGTATAACTATAGGTACCTGTTCCTCCAGCTACTGTTACACTGATTGCTGCAGTAGGTGATGCACAAGTTTTAAGTTTGCTGAGTGTAGCTGAAGCGGTAATAATAGCTGTAGTACTGAAAGTAGCTGTAGTCACACAGGCATTTACATCTTTTACAGTAATGGTGTGTGTTATTATAGGATCTACTTCTACCTCAAACGCTTGGTTCGCTATTGTCCAAGCAATCACTTTTTCAGCACTGCCATCTAAGCTATAGTAATGAGCTCCTTGACCTATCTTATCAAGAGTTACTTTCACTGGGACTTTACCATTAAGGTTGTTATATGCTTGACAAGCCAAAGTAGTTACAGTTACAA
>NZ_KB291452.1:0-7903 GCF_000318295.1 Capnocytophaga sp. oral taxon 326 str. F0382 | reverse complement strand
ATATGGGATGTGGGATAAAATGGAAAAAATGAACTTGAAAAAATATGGGGTTAATGGAAATACAAGTTTACAAGGAGATTTATTGTATTTTTATAATGACAAAGAATTACAATTTGGTGTTTTAGACATTAACACCAAGGAAATTATCTATGTTTCAGAGCCTATTGCTGTAGTGGAAAGAGATGATAGTTTTACTCGCCTTAGAGATTTAAAAGTCTCAGAAAATAAGGTGTATATCTTAGATAGTAATCATACTTTGCATATTTTTGAACGTGAGCAGCATTAAAAACAACCTATTACCTAAAACAGGATTATAGTAGCAAGCATCTGGCTCACTTTTTGATAGACTTTTTTATCTTTTAACTCTTAACTTATTAACTAATATCTAAAAATGAAAGTACTCCCCTTATTAGCGCTCTTGCCGCTCTCTTTGGCTGCGCAAACCCCCGTTCCTTCAGGAAATTATAAAGCCAACTCTCTTGGCAATGCTTTAGAATTGAGATTCCTCCCCAACGGCACTTACGAACTGATTGCTACCTCGGGTGAGTACGTTCTCAAAGATAAAAAAATACTTTTTCAACCTCAAACCTCTTCTTTTGTTGTTGAGAAAAAACAAGGCGACAGTCAGCAATTGCAAATCACCCTCAAAACACCGCCTCGCACAGGTGCCGATCCGCGTTATCTCTACATAGGGTATGAAAATGCTAAAGGAGAAGTGGAGTACGTATGCGTTTATAACAAAATCGATTCTTTAGAGAATATTGAAGAAAAAAAGGATAGCAATGGCGAAACTTACTATGTGCTCGAAAGTTTTGAAGTACCCCGTACTGCTAATCTCTACTTAGTTGATGCTCACCAAGCTGCCTACAGCAAAAACAAGGAAGTAAACATCCAAAAATTCCCTATTGGCAAAGACACAAATGCTGTGGAAATCGCTGTTTTAGCAGGTGGTAATTCCTTCAACCTCAACGGGGTTTACAATCCCGACAAACAAACTATTTCGGTTTCGGAAGGCAATAGCAGCAATGCCATTGTCTTTAGCAAACCAAACGACAAACCCAATCCTAACCAAGTGCCTGTCGCTTCTAAAGAAAACGTAAGTCAATGGGCTCACTTCATCGACTTTGAAAAAGAACGCGATATTCCTCGATACGACCCCGATAAAAAAGCCAAAGAAAAAGCTAAAGCCGTAGTTTCGGTGCCTAAAAACCTCAATGCTGCCCTCGCTTCAGCCGATAAACAAAGTCGTTTAGTGGTAGTGTTCCAGCAACCTGATAACTCAAAAGCAAAAGCTGAATTTGATGATTTCTTCGCTAAATACAAAGACGAAGGTAGCGTGAGCTATAACGACGATGATGACGATAACAGTCCGCTTTATCCTTACGAGTTCTATTTGGCTACTGCCAAAGACCTCAAAACCCTCAAATCCAAAGGAGTTCCTGCGGGTAACCAAGTAGTTTTGTTAGACGTTGCAGGTAATGTGCTCTATTCACAACCCGCAACCATCAGTGAGGTTGCCAGCGATGAGCTCTTTACTTCTAACGAAAATGTAGCCCGTTTCAGCACTATTGCAATGGCACGCGCGCTCGATAAAGCCTTGAGTAACCCTAAACTACCCGTAAAAGAACTGCAAAACATTTTCACTACTTTCCTCAAAAAGGACAGTCAGCGTGTGTATTTATTGGCAAAGAATCGTCCGGAACAAAAAACCGGCGATAGCAATGAGGAAGAAGCTTTCGACTATATTGCGCAAGAAGCCGAAGATTATTTCTCTAATCTCAAGAATCCCAAAGGTATTTACCAAATGCAACTCACCCCAGAGCAGGCAATCGCCCAATGGGAACGCGTGGTGAATGCTCATAAAAAGGACACTAAACTCGACCCTGAGTACGCTTTCTTGCTCTCTCTCAACAATACCGAAAGCAACTATTACTACCGCATTTTCAACGCCGAAAAACCCGCTACTACCGCCGATATAGATGCCGTTGCTTATTTGGTGAAATTCGCCGATGAAATCAAAGCCTACAACAAAAAAATTGAAGGTAACGACGACAACTATATGGGCTATAACGAACGTTTGAACAAAGGAATCATAGAAGTGCGTTATGGTGAGCTCTCTAACCAACTCGACCGTATCGTTTTCAACGACAAAAAACTCTTTGAACCCGTAAAAACTGTTTATAAAGAAGGTTTGAAAAAGAACCTCTTCTCTGCCGATAACTACATCGATTTTCTCTATGAAAACAATGTAGATGAAGCAGCAGCTTACTTCGGTGAATACTACAAAAATCTATTGCAAAAGGATAGCAATCTCATCGCTGCATTAGACAAGGCTTTCTCGGAAGGCGATGATGAGAACAGTTGGAAATACTACAAAATGCGTTTTGCAAATCGCGCCAACAATATTGCTTGGAAAGTGTTTGAAGAGCACAAGCAAAACCCCGATAAATTGAATGAAGCTTTCCAATGGTCGAGTTCGGCAGTACAATTAGAACCCGAAAATTCTTTTTATTTAGACACTTTTGCCCACCTTTTGTACGCACGTGGTGAAAAGCAAAAAGCCCTAGAAATAGAAGAAAAAGCCGTTAAAAATCTCCCTAAAGCCGAATATGGTGGCGATGATGAAAAATCAGAGATTCAAACCAATTTTGAAAAAATGAAGAAAGGAGAGATTTAGGGGGCAGTCACTACACTTTGTCAAAGTCCTCAATTGCCCGTGCGGCTCACACCTTTGATAAAGTCTATAAAATAAAAGTATCTAAAAAGTGCATTGATTCACTTTTTAGATACTTTCTTTTTTGTCACTATATTAGGTGTTAGGGGTCAGGGGTCAGGGGGTAGGAATTACAGGATACTTTTGACAGCCTTATCTGAGTTGTCCGAGTTATCCGAGTTGTCCGAGTTATCTGACCTTGTTTAACCTTGCCCGACCTCCTCCAGCTTATATTGTATCAACAAACAATAAAGCAATATAGGAAAAGTCTGCTTCAAAAAACTGCTGTATCTTTGCCCCAGAAATTCAAATCGCACCCTATGAAATCCATCACTCATAACGATTACACCCAACGCATCAACAAAGTGGCGGAATACATCAACCGTCACCTCGATGAGCCTATCGAACTGAAAACATTAGCCGATATAGCCCACTTGTCGCATTTTCACTTTTGTAGGATTTTCAAAGTGCTGAAAGGTGAATCGCCTATTGCTTTTATCGCGCGTTTGCGCATAGAAACCGCTGCCCAACTGCTGCGCTACTCTACCCTCCCTATAGAGCAAATTGCTTTCAATATAGGCTATGAAACCCCTGCATCGCTCTCTAAAGCCTTTAAAAACCAATATGGTATTACCCCTACCGAGTACAGAACTAATAAAGATATCTACATTATGAAAAAAGAAATCATCAACCCCGATTTGGCTCTCAAAGCTCCTAAAATAATGGAACTCGAGCCTAAAAACCTCATCTATGTAGCCCTTACCGGCGGATATGGGTCTTTAGACTACGGCAAAGCCTACGAACAATTATGGGCGGTTGTAAAATCGCAAAAGCTATTTACCAAAGGCATCGAGTCGATATGTGTATCGTACGACGATCCTAAAATTACCGAAGCCTCTCTGCAACGCTCGGATATAGGTTTGGCTATTCACAAACCTGCTCAGCCTGAAAAAAATGTGAGTTGCAAAACCTTAGCTGGAGGCAAGTATGCCGTCTTTTTCTATCAAGGCAGTTACAGTCAGCTTTCTGCCGTTTGCGATGCTGCAATGCGTTGGGTAGTAGAAAGTGAATACGAACTGCGCGATGAGCCTATGTTCGAGAAATACCTCAACGACGCTCGCCGCACTCCCGAAGAAAAACTAAAAACAGAAATCTATATCCCCATTAATTAACGAATTTGCTAATTCTCTAATTTACTAATTTAACATTATGATTCTTACAAAAACTGAAAAAACCACAGGGATTGTTTTGGCAATCCTCTTATTATTGCTCACACTTTCAGGGAGTGGTTATTTCTTCTTCACTTTGAAAGTAAATTTCGTGCAATGGCTTGCCTATAACGCTTGCTCACCCAGCAGCTTGGTGTATTTAGCTTGCTTTATCGCCTTTGGGCTCACCAAAAAGAGCTTTTGGCTACCCCTTGCCTTCCTGCCGATGTACTATTTCGGTACTATGGGACTCTTCACATTCACCTGGAGTGGCGCTAATATCTTTGCCCAACTGTCACATATCACAATGACGCTCAACTTGCTATGGGCAGGCTACACCCTTTACCGCATCGGTGATTACAAAGGATTTGCACAAGGTTTGTTGTGGAGCATACTATTATTTGTGCCTTACATCGCTTTTGTGATGTACTACTGCCGCACCCACGCCCAGGAAATTAGTAACTTGTTACAAATGACAGCTTAAAATGCTATATAAGGTTTGTTGATTGTAAAAAAGAGGAGGTCAGAAAAGTTTTATTTATGTGGGCGTTTGCAAAACGCCCCTATATAACATACTATAAAAGCTATTGATAATCAGAGTAATCATCTTTGCCAAAGTCTGAAACTTTGGCAAAGTGTAGCGAAGCAAAAGTGATTTTGAGACTTTTTGGACAGCAACTTTTCTAGATGTGTTAGAAATTAAACTAAAATACATAAGGAAGTTTCTTGCAAAAGATAAAATAAAACAATACTTTTGTGGCTAAAAAAGTATATGAAAAAGCAAGGAAGAAGTCAGTTAGCTAATTGGGGTATCGCTTTATTAGGTATTTTGCTTCTGTTGGAAGCTTGTAAGAAGGGGGAAATTCCTTTAGACCTTACTAATATAGAGATAGGTGGTAAGGCTAATAATTACGATTTTGATAATAATTATTTCAAAAAAGAAGTAAAGAGTACTTATCTTTCCTATGAAATACTCGATGATACTATTTACAAAAGAATACAAATGATAGAAGAACTGCCTAAAAAGGCTTCTATCTATTATTTCCTCTCAGAAGATTCGATAGCGAAATTTCATTTTGGGAACTTTACGCCACGAGGGGGAAATATAAATGTATATGAAGGGAAAATTAGGTCTGTAGGTCTTTCCTTTCGTCAAGAGCAGTTACCAGAGTTTGTAAAATACTTATATGAAACTTTGGGGACGCCTTATGCGAAAGAAATGGAGGAATACAAAAGGGAATATTATAGCCCTGAATCTTATTATTCAGGAAAAAACACCTTTGAGATTCTTGAAAGAGCATTTCCGGACTGCCTAAAAGATAGAAATACTATATATTGTCCTAAGTATCTCTATTGGAAAAAAGGAGAGGTTTATTATCGATTAGTAACATTCTTTGCTACCTATCCTTCTGCCATAATTAGGAATGGCTTAACTCGTATAACTAAACTGCCATTGCCTAAGGTTAAGTATGATTTTGAGCAAGTAAAAATTGGAAGTTCTGAAAGCAACTATCCTTTTAACAAAAACAAGGATATAGAAGCTGTCCATAATTATACTTCGCATTTCTATGAACTTATACGCAATCATTATTACGAGTATGGAAAAGGAAATAAGGCTATCTATTATATAAAAGATATAAAGCCTTATAACTTAAAGGGAAAAGACGATGAAGATTTTTCCCAATACAATCTCTATTTCAATGAGAAAAAGTACCGTTTTGCAGGTTTTGAAATAGAAAGAGCCGAAGTAATCACTTATAAAAGAAAAATAGTATCTCTCTATGTAGAGACTCTTTCTAATGATTTCCCTAAGGTATATAAGTATTTGCGTAAGCGGTTGGGTGAGCCTTTTTATGTTGCTAAACAAGATATAAACCAAACAAATTATGATCCTGCTACACTATATGCTCTTGAAAAGGTATTTCCTGAATATATAGAAGTATTTCACTTTGACACAACAGAAAATGATCCAGAATATATATCTATTTATAAAGAAGATGATAAACAACTTACTGCCCCAGAGCATATTTTGTGGAAAAATGGTGATGTTTTCTGTAAGTTTAAAGTTCTTGAGAACCCTTTTACAAATAGTGTAATCGAAAATGGTATACCAAAGTTTGAAATAAGGAACTCTATTCATTTTGTTATCCCAAGGGACACCTTAAATCCTCATTTTCTATACCAAAGAAATGAAAAATCCTTTTAAGTTTTTCTCTGTGATTAATGTAAAATAAGGTTTGTTGATTGTAAAAAATTTATTTCGTATCTTTGCCCAAAAAATTTAATTTCAACAAAAATGAAAAGAATAATTCTTTCCCTATTAGTTACTGCTTGCTTAACTGCGTGTAGTAAAAACGATAATGATGCTCCTGACGACAAGAAGCCTCCTGTTACTTTAGAGCCCAAACCCGCTCCTGAACCCACTGTGGGGGTATATCCTCGCATTGAAACTACTACCCATCATTTAAGACAAATGAAATCGGTTGCTGAGTCTACTATTGCAAATGGTAAGGTTACTAAATCTATTCAGAAAGTAACTGATTTAGAAAACGGAAATGTTACTACTTATATCATTGATTACAAGTACGATGCTAATGGTTACCCCACCGAAATTACCACCTCTCGCGAAAGGCGCACTATACTTGATGAAAAAGAAACTTACCGCTTTGAAAACAAAAGATTGGTAGAAAAGATTAGAATTTTAGAGGGGGGCGTTAGAACGTATACTCACAGCTATTCTTACGACTCTGAAGGTAAGCTCATAAAGTACATTTACTCTATGCATCAATACACAGACCCTAAACCAAGTGTTATAGAAACAAACTACACTTATAGTGGCACTACTGTTTCAGCCGCTATTGTAGGCGGGCATACTGAAACAATTACTTTCGACAGCCGTTGGAATAAGTTGAAAAGTGAACAAAAATTCACTCAAACTGCCGATATTTGGGAGTATCAATACAACGATAAACCCAATCAAGCTTATGGTCATTTAGGCGACTTGCTCTACCCCGAAGAGTTTATTTCTAAAAATTGTCTTACCTTAATGAGACACATTTCAAAAGAAGAAGGCAAAGCCGATTCTATTACGGAATATCGCAGGGAATACCAATACAACGCACAAGGCAATATAAGCGAAATTAAAAAATACGATTCTGACGGTAAGTTGGAAGAAACTATAACATACGAATATTAATACAAATAACAGGTAACAGATAACAAGTAAAAAATCCCTTGCAGTTTGCACTGCAAGAGATTTTTTTTAAAGTAAAGTAACTAATTCATTAATTGATTACTGTTTTTGGAAGAACATTGTAGTTCCCCCAAGGCTAAGTGTAAGTGTTTGGTTGTTATTGCTAAAGCTAAAAGGGATAGGTACTTTTTGTCCGTTATAAACGTTGTAATATTTACCTCCTTCTTTTACATAGTCGTAACTTTCCACCTTACCTTCTTGGCATTGTGTGCTGTTCGCAGGCAGGGTATAGTAGAGCGAAAAACCTATAGAGCTCGCTACTATAGTACCTGTAAAGCAAGCAGGAGTCCCCGCAGGATAAGTAGTGCCTTCTGCTTCTATTTTGGTAAGTTTCCAACGTCCTACCAAAGGATCGAGATAACTATAGTCTACCCCTTTTTTGTGGAGAACTTGTATTTCTTCCTGTTGTCGATTATTTTTAAAGCGAAGGATAAGTTCCTTGTCCTTTATTTCGTATTTTATAGAGGCTGTTCCCCCTTTGTTTCCATTAGGCGAATCATTGGCAACCGTCATATTAAAAACGCCATTAGTAGCCGTATAATCGTAATACACTGGAGTGTGTTTGCACTCAGAACCCTCTGAGTAATACCATTCGTGCTTTATTTTTTTATGGGAAATAGACCAATAAGTTTTTTTAGCGCAATTGCCAGAAATTGCCCAGCTTTTTCCATTACCATCGGGGTCATTATAAATGTTGTAAAGATACCAATCCCCAGTGAGCGAAGTGCT
>NZ_KB291451.1:20744-23877 GCF_000318295.1 Capnocytophaga sp. oral taxon 326 str. F0382 | reverse complement strand
TTAAAGTTGTTTTTTTCATATTATTTAGATTAGTGAATGTTTGTTATAATATGATTTCTAAATTGGTAATCATAAAGGATACCAGATTTAAAGGTGTTAGAAGGTTCTTTATGCCCATTAACATTAAAAATACCTATATGGTACCATCCTGTATTATTTCTACCTGAGCCATCTAAATTCAAATCAAATTTATTTTCCCAATTAGAATCGCCCCATCCGAAATTATTATGAACTAAAATAAGATGTTCTTGAGTTCTGTTTATATATTCATTTGTTTGAAAACATTTGTAGTAATATGTTACATTCCTTGTTTTTAATACGTAACCGTCTAATAACCAAGCATGGCATTTATCATAGGTTTGCCATTCAATCTTAGTAATTAATAAGTTTATCTTATGGTCTGTCTCAATGGCACAACCATCAATAAGTAAAGGGCGGTTGTTTTTTAGCTCTGAAATAACTTGTGCATCATTGTATTTTTCCTTTTTTATCTCTGTATAGCCTAATGAATGCAAAGTGCCAAACTCTCTACTTGAGCCACTCTTGCTACAGCCATATTCCATTGCCAACAAATTACTATCTCCTAAATGTGCTAATAAGTGTTGAATATCACCTTTGGCAATTGGGTTGTCCCGAACATCATAACTATAGATACTAGAAAACATATCTCCTACATCAATTTTGGTCATATCGTCCCAATGCATTTTTCGTCCTACAATGCTATCAGGTTTTTTGTGATAGGCTAACAATTGTCCTATGGCTACTGCTGTACAACCTACAGGAGGTTCGTCTGTTCTTGATTCACAATACAAAGGAAGAGCATTGTTATAACTACCTCTTTGTCCCCAAAGGGTTTTAATTAAAGGTTTTTTTAATTCTTTGATTTGCCATTCTTCATATTTTATATAATTTTCTTTCTCAAGATCTGTATTTCCAATTTCTGCAGAAATACAAAGTCTTCCCTTAATACCTCCTTTGCTTGTTATTCTCTTTCCGTTTTCATCAAAGTAGCCTTCTTTAATCAGTACTGCTTGCCGTTCTTTAGAAAGCTGTTTGAAGATAGCTTCTTCAGCTTGAGTAGCTAATTTCTCTTTATTAGCTTCAAAAGTGGCACGCTGTTCCTCTATATATGCCTGCATATAGCTAAAGAGTATCGCTTGCCCTGGGTTACTAATAGTGTCGCCGAGATGACCGTAGGAGTTGTAGGCTAATACACTAGAGATACGCCTATCAGCTGAGGTAATTACATAACCTTGGTTATTAGCAAAGTTTACAATGTAGACATCGGCTTGTTCGGGTTTTGCATTGCCTTTGGTAGGTACGTAAGGCTTGCGAGTGTTGCCCTTTACTACTTCAATCGAACCAATTTTTAAAGGAGTTTTGGTAACAATACCCTCTACTTCACGCATTTGCATAGCGGTAGCAAGAGCGGTTTCTTGGGCTTCCTCCGCCGAAATATGGGTTTGCCCTGTGAGAGCCACCCAACCTAAAAGTCCATCGTTGGAAGCCTTCGTTTCAGTACTGGGTAATACTGAAATATCGGTGTCGGTTGCGAACAGGGCATTAGCCTCTTCGCGTTGGCAGGAAAAGAAGAGTCCTGCAATGGTTAAAATAAACAGATGTTTTTTCATATAAGGTTAGTTTTTAGGATTACGCGACAAAGGTAGAAAATAATTAGCAACTTAGCAAATTTGATAATTAGAAAATTATAGAAAATATAGAAAAGGTAGATTTTTCTACTAAAAGTGAGAATTTAGTATTTTTCTATAAGATTTATTGTTTTTTATTTGGATATGTATTGATGATAATCTCGAAGTATTTAGGGTTGTAAAGAGTCGTCATAGTGGTGAAAAGTTGTTGGCGTTGGGTTTTATCGGTAGGGAAAGCGACGAAATGAAGGTCGTTGTCTAAAATTTGGTAGATGAGTTCGGTGCAATAAAGTTGAGAAGGCTCATCGATAGTGCCTAAATGGTCGAAAGGGATTTGAGCTTTCAGGTAGTGCTCGGCGCGTTGCACTACAGCACGACCTTGCTCGGGGGTGCTGTGTAAGGCGCGCACAATCAAGATTTTCTCGGGCATAGAGTATTTAAGAAAAGCGTTTAAGGGCTGTTCTTGCATACCATCGATATTGCTTACATCGGAAGAGAGGGAGTGAATTACCCACCAATTGCCATTTTTGCGGCAGAGAATACCACAGTGAGTAACATCAAAACGACCGTCGTTAAGACGTTTAGCAATCAGATCGCTGAATATACCATAACCACGCCTAAGAATGATATCACCCTCTTGTAGAGAATCGAGTTGGGAAGGGGTAAGACGAAGGGAATGCTCGTTCTCGGCAACTTGTTTTTCTTCACTTCGATGATCAATATAGAAAAAAATGCGAAAAGCAACGTAGAAGAGGAGCAAGAGCGCTGCGAGAAAAAAGAGAAGTTTTTTCATTGTCAGAAGGTTAGGAATAAAAAGAACTTTGCCAAAGGTGCGAGCCGCACGGGCAATGCGAGCCGTAGGGGCAGGGAACTTTGGCAAAGTTGTAGTTTAAAAGTGTTGTAATCTTACTTGTTAGTAGGGGTAGAGGTTTGTGTTTCTACATCAGCAGGCATATCGGGGGCATCGAGGTCGATATTAGGCTGCATTTCTGGCATATCGTGGTCGTGACCATCGCCGTGGTCGTGAGCACCACCGCCGTTTTCTTTATTTTCTTTGTTCATAGAAACAATCCATTTGCCGTCTACTTTTTTGAGGTCGAGGGCGTTTTCTTTGCCGTTGCTATCTTCGGTAGTGTAGAATACTTTAGCTGTATCGCCGTTTTCTTCAACTTTGGTAATTTTAAAACCTTTGAACAATTGTTCGTTTTTAGCATCGGATGAAGGCACAGATTTCATAAACTCGCTGAATGATTTGAGCAATTGAGAGGTTTGAGCATCGCAATATTTGCCAGCTTCATCAAAATTGTTAGCGTTTACAGCTGTCATAAATTTCTCGGCAACGGTTTTAGGGGAGTTGCCAGAACAAGAGGTAAGCATTAGACTTCCGATAAGGAAGAGAGATAAGAAAAGTTTTTTCATTTTATGAGTGTTTAAATTAGACATTAACTATTATTAACGTGAGTTCGGCGTAAGTAATTATTTAA
>NZ_KB291451.1:0-20724 GCF_000318295.1 Capnocytophaga sp. oral taxon 326 str. F0382 | reverse complement strand
AAAGCTGTAAATCAATATTCTGTTATATTGAAATGACACTAAATAAATATTTTTAAGTAGTAGTGAATAAAACAGCGAACTACTTGTGATGAGTAGCTCGCTGAGTGTAAAACTAAAAAATTTATTGACCGACAGACCAAATAGTATAGCTGTTAGCGGGGACTTTTAGGGTTACACGCCCTTCGTTATTGGTAGCGAAGCGCTCGGTAGAGTTACCTGTATAGTCTATTAAGATTTTGCCTTTGAAATGGGTGGTAATGGTACGCTCGGCAGGGGTGTTGCCATTGTTGAGGAACAACACTAAGCCAGGACTTTTGTCTTTACCCAAACGTGAGGCTACATACTCGGTATTAGAGGCTAAGTGGAATTTTTCTTCGCCTGCTGCTAAACTGCGGTTGATAAGCATCAACTTTTGCAATTTGGTTTTGTTAGTAGAATTTTCATAATCGGTATAGAAAATACAAGGGTAACCGCTGTGAGTAAGGATATAGGCATAAGCCATTAGTTTTTTATTCTTAGGGATGGTATTATCGGGGTGGACATCGTTTCTATCGTCTACATCGTGGTTACCGACGAAAGTTACTGCTTTATCGGGGCGCAAAGTGCGCAACATAGGGTGCTGGTCGCTCATTAAATGGTGCATATCATTTTGGCTATCCAAGGCTTTTTCTACGGCATAATAACAAGCAAAATCGAAGGCTGAAATGCCGGAAGCATCTACCCAATTTTTAAGGGTTTCGGGGTTGCCTTCCCAGAGTTCACCTACCGCAAAACCGCCAACAGATTTCATCCATTCCTTGATGACCCACGCTCCAAATCCTTTTACATAATCGAAACGCCAGCCATCGAATTTCATTGTATTTTTGTAATACTTAGCTACTGATTCGTCTTTTTTCCACAACCAATCTTGTACATAAGGCACTCTGTGTGCAAGGTCTAAAAAGAAACCACCTCCTTCATCGGATGTTTCAATAGCATTAGGGTGAAAATGCTCGTAATTGCGATTAAATTTTTCGGAAGCGTTACCGTGAGTTTTATCAAACAGTGTTTCTGTTTTTTCGTTGTTTTTATAAGGGTTTATCTCCTCTCCTCCCCCATTGCAATGATTGATTACAATATCAGCGATTACTTGCAAGCCTTTTTCGTGGGCTTTGTTGATGAGGTTTTCGAGTTCATTGCGTGAGCCGAAGCGTGTTTTGGTAGTGCCGTGTTGGTTGTAGTCACCAAAATCAAAATAATCGGAGGGGTCGTAGCCCATAGAATAGCCCCCAGAAGCGCCTTTGGTGGCAGGAGGCAGCCAAATACGGTCTACGCCATTAGCTTTCCAATCGTCGAGTTTAGGGGTAATGGTATTCCACCATTCACCGCGAGGTTCTACATCCCAATAGAAGGTTTGCATCATCACGCGATTACCGTTGTCAATTTTAGTAAGGTCGATGGGTGATACATTTTGTGGGGTAGGCTCGCCTTTATTATCCTTTTTGCAGGATAACAAAGAGCAAATTGCTAATAAATAGATGTATGTTTTCATATTTTTTAGTGTTTAATTAACGTGAATTTGCTACTTAACGTGAGTTCGACGTAAGTAATTATTAAACAATCAGTGAAATATTTTTAAACTCCCACGAATTTCACGAATTTTCACTAATTTGAAATTGCATAAAACTCCGAAATTGGGAGTGCATAAAAGTCTTTATTTCCACGAATTTGGGAGTGTGTAAAACTTTATTTTATATTATCTCACGAATTTCACCTGACGGTGAATTATTTTGTGAATATATTATGATACAAAGTTGTAAATCAATAGTCTGTTATATCGAACTGACGTATTATTAGGGGCAAAGGTAATAAAAAAATACGAATTACGAGTTACGAATGACGAAAAAAATAGGCTGTCTTTTTATGAGGCAGCCTATTTTTATACGGAATTATATCGTTAGTTAAACGTTTATTTTACTTTTTCTACGATAGCTTTGAACGCTTCGGGGTGGTTCATTGCCAAATCGGCAAGAACTTTACGGTTGAGTTGGATATCAGCTGCTTTAAGTTTACCCATAAATTGAGAGTAAGACAATCCGTGCAAGCGAGCCCCTGCGTTGATACGCACAATCCACAAAGCGCGGAAGGTTCTCTTCTTGTTACGGCGGTCGCGGTAAGCGTACTGCATTGCTTTCTCAACAGCGTTTTTGGCTACCGTCCAAACGTTTTTTCTGCGGCCAAAGAAACCTTTGGCTTGCTTCATTATTTTTTTTCTACGAGCTCTACGAGCTACAGCATTTACTGATCTTGGCATAAATTCCTTTTTTTTTAATTTTTGTAGCAGGTGGTTTGTGCTTAAAACAAACGCTTAGGGGTACCTACTCCACGGTTATTAATTTCCTACTATTTAAACAATTATTTTAAGCCTAATTGTTTCTTCACGCTTGCTTCGTCGTTAGAGTGAACGAGCGTAGCGTGGGTGAGTGCTAACTTGCGTTTTTTAGCTTTCTTAGTTAAGATGTGGCTTTTGAACGCGTGTTTTCTCTTGATTTTACCAGAGCCGGTGAGCTTGAAGCGCTTTTTAGCTCCAGATTTAGTTTTAATTTTTGGCATTTGCTTAGATTTTTATTGATATAATTCCGTCCTCCCCCTGCCCCTCCTAAGGAGGGGAGTTATGGGAGTTTATTTTTGCCCTCACTTTTATCCTCCCCTTAGGGGAGAGTTAGGGAGGGGATTATTTTTTCTTGGGTAAAGGTGCGAGGAACATCGTCATACGTTTTCCTTCGAGTTTAGGCATTTGTTCTACTTTGCCATAGTCTTCGAGGTCGGTGGCGAGGCGCAAGAGGAGGATTTCTCCTTGGTCTTTATAGATGATAGAACGACCTTTGAAGAATACGTAGGCTTTTACTTTGGAGCCTTCTTTGAGGAACTTCTCGCCGTGTTTCTTCTTAAACTCATAGTCGTGGTCATCGGTTTGAGGACCAAAGCGAATTTCCTTAATTACTACTTTGGTAGCTTTGGCTTTCATCTCTTTCTCACGCTTTTTTTGTTCGTAAAGGAATTTCTTATAATCGATTACCTTACAAACAGGAGGCGTGGCGTTTGGTGAAATTTCCACCAAATCGAGTTCTAATTCATTAGCAATTTCTAATGCTTTGCGAGTGGGGTATACGCCTCCTTCGACGTTTTCCCCTACCAAACGCACCTCAGGAACGCGGATATCGCGATTGATACGATGAGGTTGTTTGTCATCTCTGCCCGGTGTGTTACTTTTTTTTATGATGGCTATTTAAATTTTATCCCCACCCTAACCCTCCCCCGAGGGGAGGGAGAAGGGCTATTGGAATTGTTTAATACTCTTGTTAACTTCGTCGTTGATGAGTTTAGCAAAGGCTTCTACGCTCATACTTCCTAAATCTTCACCACCGCGTTTGCGCACTGATACGGTGCCTTCTTTCTCTTCATTCTCACCGACAATGAGCATATACGGGATTTTTTGGGTTTCGGCTTCGCGTATTTTTTTGCCCATAGTTTCAGCACGATTGTCTATCAGGGTGCGAATATCGGAATTTTCTAACAAACTCAAAACTTTTTGAGCATAATTTTCATATTTTTCACTCAATGATAGTACAATAGCTTGATTCGGGTTGAGCCATAATGGGAAGTTTCCAGCGGTGTGTTCCAATAAAATGGCTACGAAACGTTCCATACTTCCGAAAGGCGCACGGTGAATCATTACAGGGCGGTGCATTTCGTTATCAGCGCCTTTATACCAAAGGTCGAAACGCTCTGGGAGGTTGTAATCTACCTGAATGGTACCGAGTTGCCAACTTCTGCCTAAGGCATCTTTCACCATAAAGTCGAGTTTAGGGCCATAGAAAGCGGCTTCACCTGTTTCGATTACATAGCTCAAACCTTTTTCTTTCGCAGCGTTGATGATGGCATTTTCGGCTTTTGCCCAATTCTCATCACTACCGATGTACTTGGTAGGATTTTCGGGGTCTCGCAACGATACTTGCGCGGTAAAATTGTCGAATCCAAGAGAGCCGAATACATAGAGCACCAAATCGATTACGTGTTTGAACTCGTCGTCTAACTGTTCAGGAGTACAGAAGATGTGTGCATCGTCTTGGGTAAAGCAACGCACACGGGTTAAACCGTGTAACTCGCCACTTTGCTCGTAGCGATATACTGTACCAAACTCGGCAAAACGCTTAGGCAAATCCTTATAACTCCAAGGGTGTGAGTTGTATATCTCGCAGTGATGCGGACAGTTCATCGGTTTTAGTAAATATTCCTCGCCTTCGTTAGGGGTGGCAATGGGTTGGAAACTGTCTTTTCCGTATTTATCCCAGTGACCTGAGGTTACATACAAATTCTTATGACCGATATGCGGGGTAACTACCTGCTCGTAACCGGCTTGCTTTTGTGCTTTGCGCAAGAAGGCTTCGAGGCGTTCGCGCAAGGCAGCTCCTTTGGGTAACCAGAGCGGTAAGCCTTGACCTACCTTGTTAGAGAAGGTAAAGAGTTCGAGTTCTTTACCAAGCTTGCGGTGGTCGCGTTTTTTAGCTTCTTCAAGCAGTTCGAGGTATTCGGTGAGTTCTTTTTGTTTAGGGAATGAGATAGCATACACACGAGTAAGTTGTGGGTTGTGCTCATCACCACGCCAATAAGCCCCAGCAGCGCTGAGTACTTTTACAGCTTTCACAAAGCCTGTGTTAGGGATATGTCCCCCACGACAAAGGTCGGTGAAGGTACTATGGTCGCAGAAGGTAATCGTTCCATCTTCGAGCGCTTCGATGAGTTCGGTTTTATACTCATTTTTGCCTGCGTAGTACGACAAGGCTTCGGCTTTGCTCACAGGGCGCATTTTGAAAGGGTGTTTGCCACGAGCGATTTCCAAGAATTTAGCTTCGATAGCAGGGAAATCTTTTTCGGAAATCGGTTTGCCGTTGAAATCAACATCGTAATAAAAACCATTAGCGATGGCAGGACCTATGGTGAGCTTGATGCCGGGATAGAGCTCTTCGAGTGCTTGTGCCAAGATGTGCGCTGAGGAGTGCCAGAAAGCTTTTTTACCTTCGGGACTATCCCAAGTGTATAATGTTAAACTACCGTCGGTCGTCAGGGGGGTAACGGTTTCTATGGTTTTGCCATTGAAGCTGGCAGAAAGGACGTTACGCGCCAGTCCCTCGCTGATGCTTTGTGCTACTTGAGCAGGGGTGATACCACTTTGGTATTCTTTTACTGAACCGTCGGGTAGTGTAATTTTAATCATTTTTATCGTTGATTTTTAGTATTATTGAGTTTGAAAGTGCAAAATTACAAAATAATTATGAATTACGAGGTATGAATGAGGAAAAAAAGAAAAAAAAGACTATTCAAAAAATTTTTGTGCGGAGGACGTTTGCAGAATGCCTCTACATAACATACTCTAAAAGTGATTAATTATCAGAGTGTAGGGAGGGAATACGATTTTGAGACTTTAGTTTTTTTATATGGAGGGCGTTTGCAAAACACCCCTACACAACATACTCTAAAAGTGATTAATTATCAGAGTGTAGGGAGGGAATACGATTTTGAGACTTTTTGGGCAGCCTCTTAAATTTATAACATATTTTTATTCATTCTGCAAAACACTCTTCTTACAGAAAAATACACTATCTTCTTCAGAAAAAATTAGAAAAATACTACAATTCCCTTCGTTTATAATCCGTATTTCGTAATAATTTTGTACTTTTGCCCGAAATTTGCAAAGATAAAAAATATTACAATGATAATTACCAGAAAACAAATAGCCCCTAATATGTGGCAAACCACTATCCAAGAGCCGAGTGACGCCCTTTTAGCACTCTGCCGTAGACTTCGTGCACGAAAGTTAGAACGCAAAGAAAAAATAATGAAAAAACAATACAAAGAAGAAGAGTACATAAAAATTTAAGCTGTGGATTTAGAAGTAAATATTCCCTTTGTAACAATCACTATTTAGCTTTTATCTATCAAGAAAAACACAAAAAATATGTACAACTACTTGTAAAAGAGTTGGAAGAGTATCAAAATAAATAAATGAGCAAACTACTTATTCTCGGAAGCATCGCTTTCGACCAAATAGAAACACCTTTTGGAAAAAGCAACGCTATTATGGGGGGCTCGGCTAACTATATAGCACTCGCTGCCGCTCAGTTTGAAATCCCTGCTGCGGTCGTCTCTATCGTAGGCGACGATTATCCACAAGAGTATCTACATCTACTAACTGAGCGCCGTATTGATGTATCGGGCATTGAGATTGTACACGGTGGCAAAACACTCTTCTGGAGTGGCAAATATCACAACGATATGAACCAACGCGATACCCTCGACACTCAGTTGAATGTTATCAACGATTTCAAACCCGTAGTCCCTGAGGCTTTTCGCGATGCCGAAGTACTTCTGCTCGGCAACCTCCACCCTACCCTACAAATGGACGTGCTCAACCAAATGACTCAGCGCCCCAAATTAGTGGTAATGGACACGATGAACTACTGGATGAACCACACTTGGGATTTGCTAATGGAGGTAATCGCCCGCGTAGATGTGCTCACTATCAACGATGAAGAAGCACGCCAGCTCACCAAAGAGTATTCACTTGTGAAAGCTGCTCAGCGCATTATGGCAATGGGTGTGAAGTATGTAGTGATTAAAAAAGGCGAACACGGCGCACTCTTATTCTACGACGATAAAGTGTTTTTTGCTCCTGCCTTGCCTTTAGCCGAAGTATTTGACCCCACAGGTGCTGGCGACGCTTTTGCTGGTGGTATGGTGGGGTATCTCACTAAAACTCGGGACTACTCGTTCACCAACTTGAAAAACGCTATCGTTCAAGGGGCAAATATAGCCTCGTTCTGTATTGAAAAATTTGGTGCTGAACGACTGCTCACCCTCACCCACAGCGAGCGAACTGCCCGTTTACAACAATTTAGAGACCTTACACAGTTTGATATTCAGGTTTCAGGTGTTAGGGGATAGGTTTCAGGGGATAGCAAGCGACTCATTACTAACAACTAATGAAAAAAATACTGCTTGTCATATTGTTATTACTTGCGCAAAGTGCTTTGGCACAGTTCTATACAGGGCTGATGGCTGGAGGGCGCATTCCGTTGGGGAGTAATAAGTTGGAAACCCTTACCATTGTGCCTTTGGGGGTTCAGTTTCAGCTGCGCGAAAGTATGGAATATGCTGTGAGTCTTTCATTTGGAGGGGCTATGGGAGGAGCAAAATTTCCAGTGAGTTATACTTATCCTACAGATGATTATATCGTGAGTCCTAATCCGCCTTACGCCCCCGAAAGAGTGTACAAAACGGAAGTGTCTGACAATAATAGTTTTTTAAATATTTTTGGCACTTTGGATATGGAAAAAGTATTGTGGTGCGACAGAGGTGATAATTATGAGCTCGGCGCTTTGCTCTCAATAGGGCTCAATAGTTTCAGTTTAAAACCTAAAAAAGAACTGCCCACCAAACCTGAACACGAGAAAACGCAAATGCTATTTGGTATAGGCTTGCGCAACTCGTTTGTAGTGAGCCAAGGGCGTGATATACTTCAGCTGAATGTGCAATATTGGATAGAAAATCACACTGTAAAAAATCATACCCCTTCACTGAAAGGGAATTATCTCTCTTTAACTTTTTGTTATACAGGAGCATTTTTTAATTAACAATATAAAGTAACTTTTAAATGTTTTATTAATAGCCCCCGACTCACTTACTCGGCAATTGCCGACAATCCCGAAGGGGGACAATCTGAAAAAAGAGTCTTTATTATAACTCTCAATAATAACAATATACTGTTTTTTAACTTTTTATTCGCTTTCACACCTAACACTTAAACAATGATATACAAAAGAAGTAGCGAATTATTCGCAGCTGCACAACAAGTACTCCCTGGTGGAGTGAACTCTCCCGTACGCGCTTTTAATGCTGTAGGGGGGCATCCTATTTTTATAAAAGAAGCCCAAGGCGCTTATCTCACCGATGAGGACAACCGCAAGTACATCGATTATATTGCCTCTTGGGGGCCTCTGATTTTAGGTCACGCCTACGCCCCTGTAATTGAGGCAGTAACTGAGCGCGCTAAAAAAGGCACCTCTTTTGGCATTCCTACTGAAGTAGAAGTGCAAATCGCCGAATTGGCGGTTGCAATGGTGCCTAATATCGATAAAATCCGCTTTGTGAATAGCGGTACAGAGGCTTGTATGAGCGCTATCCGCTTGGCACGTGGCTATACCGGCAGAGAGAAAATTATCAAATTCGCGGGTTGCTACCACGGACATTCCGATGCTTTCCTCATTGAGGCGGGTAGCGGTGGCGCCACTTTTGGCAGCCCTAATAGCCCTGGGGTAACCCAAGGCACGGCTAAAGATACACTTTTAGCAAACTACAACGATTTAGCATCGGTGAAGACCCTTTTGGAAGCCAATCCTCAGCAAATTGCTTGTGTGATTATAGAACCTGTGGCAGGCAATATGGGCTGTGTGCCTCCTGCCGAAGGATTTTTAGAAGGATTGAGACAACTCTGTACTGAAAATGGGGCGCTTTTGATATTTGATGAGGTGATGACCGGCTTCCGCTTGGCTAAAGGCGGAGCGCAAGAAGTCTTTGGCATCAAAGCTGATATTGTTACCTTTGGGAAAGTGATTGGCGGCGGACTCCCCGTAGGGGCTTTTGCTGCTAATAAAGAAATTATGAGTTACTTAGCACCTGAAGGGCCTGTATACCAAGCGGGAACCCTTAGCGGTAATCCTTTGGCGATGAGTGCTGGTTTGGCGATGCTCACCGCTTTGAACGAACAGCCCGAAGTGTTCGATAGTTTAGCGAAAAAAAAGCTTACTTGCACGAAGGATTTGACAATGTGCTAAAACGTGCGGGCATTCCTTATCAAATCAACAGTTTTGGCTCTATGTTTACCCTTTTCTTTAACGAAAATCCCGTAACCGATTTCGCTTCTTCGGCTAAGAGTGATACAGCGCGTTTCCGCAAGTATTTCCACGGAATGTTGCGCGAAGGCGTTTATTTGCCACCAAGTGCTTTTGAAAGTTACTTCCTCAACGATGCGCTTACTTACGAAGATCTCGATAAAACCATTGGCGCTCTTAACAGAGTGATTATGGAGCTGTAGGAAATTAGAAAATTTGGAAATCCTGAAACCTAATACCTAATAACAAACTAATGAAACCATACCTTTACCTTTTGGCATTTGCCTTGGTAGCTTGCCACAGTCCGTCAGAGCAAAAAGAGCCAGCTACAGAACAACTCACTAATTATGTAAACCCCTTCATCGGTACCGATGGCACGGGGAATACCTACCCTGGGGCAATGACGCCCTTTGGAATGGTGCAACTCAGTCCGGATATTGGTATCCCAGGTTGGGATAGAATTTCGGGCTACTTCTACCCCGATAGCATCATTACCGGCTTTTCACACACCCACCTTTCAGGTACGGGGGCTGGCGACCTCTACGATGTACTCATTATGCCCACCAATAGTAGATTTAACGAGCGTATTGAGGCAAACAACCGCCTGCCTTTCTCCTATTTCTCTCACAAACACGAAACCGCTACTGCTGGTTACTACAGCGTTGATTTGTTGAGTTATGGCATCAAAGCCGAACTCACTGCTACTCCGCGCGTAGGCGTTCAACGCTATACTTTCCCTAAGGATGAACAATCCAAAATTACCGTAGATTTAGGTTATAGCATCAACTGGGATAAACCTACTGAAACTTATTTGAAAGTGGTAGATAACACTACTTTGGAAGGTTATCGGTTTTCTACTGGATGGGCGCGTAACCAAAAGGTGTATTTCGTCATCAAGCTCTCCAAACCCTTTCTTGATAAGGAATTTACTGAAGAAAAAGAAAACGGCAAAGCTAACCGCTCTAAAATTGTGCTCCGCTATGCTACTGCCGAAAATGAAACTATAGTAGTAAAAACAGCACTTTCTATGCACAGCATTGCAGGTGCTTATAAAAATATGGAAGCCGAAGCTCCTCATTTTGCTTTCGACGACTATCGCGAGGCGGCTCGTAACCTCTGGGAACGACAATTACAGAAAATTACGGTAGAAGGGGGAACTGAGGAGCAAAAAACAATTTTCTATACAATGCTCTACCAATCGATGTTGGCGCCTAACCTCTTCAGTGATGTCGATGCCCCCGAAAAGCGTTACGATACTTTCTCACTTTGGGATACTTTCCGCGCGGCTCACCCTCTCTACACCTTGTTGCATCGTGAGGCATCCGCCGATTTTATCAAGAGCTTCTTAGCGCACTACCGCGAAAATGGCACTTTACCGGTATGGAGTATGCAGGGCGGTGAAACTAATATGATGATAGGCTATCACGCTGTTCCTATTATCGTAGATGCTTATTTTAAGAATATCCCGATGGATATCCCCTTAGCTTATGAGGCTTGCAAACAAAGTGCAATGGTGAAAGAACGCGAAATTGGTCTTTACCAGCAATATGGTTATGTGCCTTACGATTTAGATAAATCAGGAGAAAATTGGTCGGTGTCTAAAACCTTAGAGTACGCTTACGACGACTGGTGTATTGCGCAATTTGCCAAATCACTCGGCAAGGAACAAGATGCGGCTTACTTTGCCAAACGCGCTGAAAATTGGCGCAACCTCTTTGACGAAAAAACAACTTTCTTTCGTCCTAAAGATAGTAAAGGACAGTTTATCAAGCCTTTCAATCCTAAGGATTACAGCAAATACTTCTGCGAAAGCAATGCTTGGCATTACCGCTGGTTTGTGCCTCATAACATTCTCGGCTTGCGCGATGCAATGGGGGGTACTGATGCTTTTGAACAGAAACTCGATTCGATGTTCACTTTAGCCGTTACTCCCGATGAGAAATTGCCTATTTTCAGTACCGGAATGATAGGACAATACGTGCACGGTAACGAACCGAGTCATCACGTGGCTTACCTCTATCATTTCACAAACCACCCCGAAAAAGTATCTCAACGCGTTACCGAAATATTGAATACTCAATACAAAAATACCCCCAGCGGGCATTGTGGCAATGAGGACTGCGGACAAATGAGCAGTTGGTATGTGCTCTCTGCCTTAGGCCTCTACCCTCTCAACCCTTCCGATGGCAGGTATTATCTAACCACCCCTTTGTTCGATAAAGCTACCCTTCACTTAGAGAACGGCAAAACCTTCACTATCGAAAAGGGTAAAAAGGCAGGCGAAATACGCTTCAATGGCAAGCCATTTCATAGAAATTACATCAATTACGACGAAATTTTAACCATTAACAATTGACGATTGATAATTAACAATTAAAACTTTTTCAACTTTTTCTTGCTTTTGTCTTTTTTTGTTTATACCTTTGACGTCTCAAATAATCGTAAGTATTAGAATGTTGAACGAAACTATTATATTATGAATGAATTAACAGAAAAAGACCGTCAGCTACTCATCAAAAAAGGTATTACCGAAGCAATGCTCAATGCCCAAGTAGCACAATTTAAACAAGGAGTACCCCCTATCCAGCTCTACAAAGCTGCTGTGATAGACGATGGTATCATCCCGTTTAGTAAAGAAGAAGCTGCCAAATACGCTGCTATCTACCAAAAACGCAAACAAGGCAACACTATCCTGAAATTCGTACCTGCCTCAGGAGCGGCAACGCGTATGTTCAAATCGCTCTTCGCCTTTAGAGACGATTTCCAGCCCGACCGCGAATCGTTTGTAGCCTATATCGGTAGAACTGGCAATAAGGAAGTAAAAACTTTCTTTGATGGGCTTGAACGCTTTGCTTTCTACCCCCTCCTCAAAGCAGCTATCGACAAACAACACCCCGACTTTTCCTCACTAAACGAAGATATCCAAAAACACATTATCGTCAATACCCTCCTTAATGAGGATGGTTTGGGCTATGGCAATATGCCCAAAGGACTACTCCCTTTTCACAAACACTCCGAGAAAATTGCTACCCCTTTTGAAGAACACTTCCGCGAGGCAGTGCTCTACGCTTCCGACGAGCAAGAAGCTCACTTGCACTTCACTATTACCGAGCAACATACCGAAGCTTTCTACAAAGAACTCAACCTCATCAAACCGGTGCTCGAAGAGCGTTACAACATCACTTTTGATGTAGATTTCTCTTACCAAAAACCAAGCACCGACACAGTTTCGGTAACCGAAGATAACGAGCTTTTCCGCGATGAAGAAGGTAATCTCCTTTTCCGCCCTGCTGGCCACGGCGCCTTGTTGAGCAACCTCAACGACATTGATGCTGATATCATTTTTATCAAGAATATCGACAATGTGGTAGTAAAAAAATACACCGATGAAACGGTGTTCTACAAAGAAGCTCTCGCTGGTAAACTATGTGAAGTACAGGACGAAATTTTTAGAATCTTACGCCGTATCGACAATAATAAGATTAAGAAAAAAGAGGTGAAACACATCCTCGATTTTCTAAAGGAAATCAATATCACTGTTCCTGATTACATCTATAAATTCCGCCGCCAATACGCTATGGAGTTCATCAAAGAACAGCTCAATCGCCCTATACGCGTGTGCGGAATGGTGAAGAATGAAGGGGAACCTGGTGGAGGTCCATTCTGGGTGAAAGACGGTGAAGGCTATAGCCTCCAAATCATCGAATCTGCCCAAGTAAATATGGCGGATGCTAAGCAAAAGGAAATCTTCCAACAGTCTACTCACTTCAACCCTGTAGATTTGATTTGTGGCACTAAAAACTATAAAGGCGAGAAGTTCGACCTACAACAATACGTAGACCCTAACCAAGCCTTTATCACCTCCAAAACCTATATGGGTCGTCCGCTAAAAGCATTAGAACTCCCCGGTTTGTGGAATGGCTCAATGGCACATTGGATTACCCTATTCGTTGAAGTGCCTATCATCACCTTCAACCCTGTAAAAGTAGTAAACGACCTGCTCAAGAAAACCCACCAAGGGTGAGGGGCAGGTAATAGGTAACAAGTAACAGGTAACAGGTGTCAGGTGTCAGACGATTGGTAAAGCTAGTATTGGGTATGTGAGTAACTCACAAAAACTGAAAAAATGAGTAAAAGTATTGTAAGAGATAAATCGAAAGATTTTGCTGTTAGAATACTCGTACAATCAGTTAAAACATTGAAGCAAAAACAGCTTAATGAATAAAGATAAAAGAGGCTGTCCGAAAAGTCTCAAAATTGCTTTTGCATCATAAACTTCTGTCAAAGTCCCAAACTTTGACAAAGTCTATAATCGTGATAATCAATCCCTTTTAAAGTGGCTTTTACATTATAAACTTTGTCAAAGTCCCAAAACTTTGACAAAGTCTAAGGAAAGCCAGCGATAGCTGGGTATGTGCTGCAAACGCCCCCTCAAGAAAAACTTTTAGGACAGCCCCTTTTTTATTCTGTAGGTTCTTTACAAATAGATCAAAACATAAGGCTATTGGTTTATAAAATCTTGTTCTTCTTTGGTAAGTAAAAACTTGGCTTCACCTTGTTTATGAGGAGTAACATATTCAAAGAAAGGTTTTTCTACATCTATTCTATCTTCTTTTTTAATATGTTTGTTTTGTATGCTTGTTCGTAAATAGCTTTGCTCTATTTGATAGGTATATACTTTACCTAGAATTTCAACAGTCGCTTTTGCTCCTACAGAAAAAGAACTTAAAAGCAATTTATTTTTATAGGGAGTAAAAGTAATTTCCCAAGTAGCCTGTTCTGTAGTTGATGTGTAAGGTATTTTTGATTTTCTTGATATTCCTGTGTTGGTAGAGGGCTTTTGACTGAAAATAATTTTCCTAATAGCATTAGTACTATTATCAAAATAAATAACAGAATTAATGAGAGTTAGGTCTAGTTTTGTAATATCAGCATCAAAAGTTACAATAGTATTTTCTTTGTTCTTTTCTACCTTCTTAATATCAATACTCTCAGCGTTGTACAAAAATACAAGGTAAGGATTCAAATATAAGTACATTATAAGAGTCTTTTGCTCTAAAGTTAATTCATTGGATACATCTTCCTCACTGCTCATTATTTTAGCATAGTCAGTATTCTTGAGTTGTATCTGTGAGAATTTGCTTAAAGGCTCTCTAAAATGATAAATATAATTCTTAGTCCACCAGTCTAACTGTATTTGATAAAAGCGGATAATATGACCATCTTTAAGCGTTTTTTCTCTATATGTAGCCTCTAATATCTTAGTTTTTGTGTCATATAGCTTAGAGTAATTGTCAATTACATACTTCACTTTTTTCTTCAAATCAAAATTATACACTACTACTTCGTCAAGTTGTATTTCCTGAGGATTGAGATAGAGGGTTGCTTTGGCAAAGGTTTTATCTGTAAAAATCTTTTTAGTTGCATAGCCTATATGGCTTAGGGTAAGGGTATCGTTCTCCACCGCAATACGCAGTTTGCCTTCCTCATTGGTAATAGTGCCGTTGAGAGAGCGTGCGTAATAGGCTTCTACATTGGAGATGGGCTGCTTTGTAGAGGCATCCAGCAGGGTGAGTTCGGCTACTTGGGCGGGTAAGGCTGTGGCTATGAATAATAGGATAAGGAATAGTATTTTCATATAGTTATGTTTTATATTACTTTAGAAATTAGAAATCACGCGGTATTCTTTTGTGTTGTGGGGTTTATTGATGAAATCGCGCATTTCATTGGTAAGAGGCAATTGGTTTTGGGTCTCCCAAAATTCTTTGTTATAGGGCACTTCTAATTTAAAGAGCTCTTTTTTGTCATTTACATTAGCTTTAAAAGTACTGAGATCTGAAAAAGGGTGAGTAACAATGAGCTCGAAACTTACATCGTATACGATTCTTTCACCTTGTGTGTAGAGTTCTACCTTTTGAGTCATTACTCCATTAGAAATAAAATACTTATTATTCTTAGAATCTTTTTCGCATTTCTCTCTCAGATAGTAATTAATAGCTCTATACTTTCCTGCTAACTTTTTAGTAAAAGGTATTTTGTCAATCACTTTAGGATTGATTTTATAAAGGCGTTCTTTGATAGCATAATCATCAGTGTTGATAATAAAAAAGCCTATTCCTTTTAAATAATCCTCTTCATTTTTAGAAGTATGACTTACCTGATGATGTGTTTCATCTATAACTTTAAGGAATGAAAAACGGTACTCCTTTGGATCTAAGAAGAAGTAATTACTATACCAATCAAAAAGACCATCTAAGGAAAGAAGTTCAAAATCATCTGTCCGTAATCCTTTCTTTTCTATACCGAACTTCCTCATATTCAGAATCTGAAAAGCATATTCTTTTTTCACACCAAACAATTTATCTCGTTTGATACGACCACTAAAATCTTCTATTTTCACAAGTTCACCATTGCGTTTGAGGATACAACGCAAAAAGAAATCTTCAACAAAAGGTTCCATAGGGTAATTGATAGTGGCGTGATTATAGGCTTCTTGTATAATGTTTTTGTTAGAAAGGGTTACTTCGTCTAACTGAAAAGGTTTTGGGATAAGGTACAAGGTATCTTTTGTACGACTCAGCGCTTTGAAAGTGCTTTTGAGAGTTTCATAACCTAACATTTTTATAGTAATGCTGTCATTGGTAGAATAGAATACAAAGTGCCCGTCGTCATTGGTAACGGTATAGTCGTTCGCATTATGGATGGTAGCACTTTTTAAGGGGGCTTTAGTCTCCTTATCTGCAAGGTATTTGGAGAGAGTGTTTTGAGAAAAAGATAGTGGAATTAGGGTTATATAGGTGAGGACTGCAATTATATTCTTTTTCATATTTATAAGGATTAGTAATTTTTGAGGGGACTTTTTGTTAATTATCAATTGTTAATTGTTAATTGGAAAGGTCTTTCCCGATATCTTTTCGCCAGTAAGCACCTTCAAAATGTATTTTTGAGATATTGTTGTAAGAGCGTTGTAAGGCTTCTTTGAAATCATCGCCAAGCGAAGTAATGGCAAGCACACGACCGCCAGCAGTGAGAAGTTTGCCGTCTTTAAGGGTGGTACCGGCGTGGTATACAGTGCTATCTGTTACTTTTTCAGTGCCAGAAATCTCTTTTCCTTTCTCGTAATCCTCAGGATAACCTCCTGATACCATTACCACCGTAGTAGCGCTCTGCGGGGTTACTTTCAGCTCTTGTGAAGCCAAAGTGCCGTTGTACAACGACTGGAATAGCGGAATGAGGTCGCTTTCTATACGTGGCAAAACGGCTTCGGTTTCGGGGTCTCCCATACGCACATTGTATTCTATCACGTAAGGTTCACCGTCTACTTTTATGAGTCCGATGAAAACAAAACCTTTATATACAATGCCTTCCTTGTGCAATCCTGCAATAGTAGGCTTTACGATGCGCTCTTCAATCTTCTGCATAAAAGCTGCATCGGCAAAAGGAACGGGTGAAACAGCCCCCATACCGCCTGTGTTGAGCCCTGTATCACCTTCGCCTATGCGCTTATAGTCTTTGGCAGTAGGCAATATCTTATAATCTACCCCATCGGTGAGTACAAAGCAACTGAGCTCAATGCCTTTTAGGAACTCTTCAATCACCACCTTAGTACTTGCTTTGCCAAATTTCTCGTTGATGAGCATACGGCGTAATTCGGCTTGGGCTTCTTGTAAATTTTCGAGTATCACTACCCCCTTGCCAGCTGCTAAACCATCGGCTTTGAGCACATAAGGGGCTTTCATAGTGCTGAGGAAAGCGCAACCTTCGTCTACTGTATCCTTGGTAAAACTCGCGTATTTAGCCGTGGGGATGTTATGGCGCACCATAAACTCTTTGGCAAACTCTTTACTGCCTTCGAGGGTAGCGCCTTGCTGTGAGGGGCCTATCACTTGCACGTGAGTGAGTTCTTTATCGTTGGCAAAGAAATCGTATACCCCTTGCACTAAAGGGTCTTCAGGACCTACCACTACCATTGCAATCTGTTTTTCAAGCACAAAGGCTTTGAGTGCGGGGAAGTCGGTAGGGTTGATAGCCACATTGGTAGCTACGGTGTGGGTACCCCCATTACCTGGGGCGATGTATAAGCTGTCGCAAAGCGGACTTTGGTGTAGTTTTACGGCAAAGGCGTGTTCACGACCGCCAGAGCCAAGGATAAGTATGTTCATTTTATTCATTTACTTAATAATTCTATTCATTCATTAGTTTGTAAGATTCATCATACTTGTGAGGTACAACTAATTTTCCTTGTTTGTTTATCATTCCCCATTTGCCATTGCGTTTTACCCCAATTGCATCGCCATTAAACCTCTGTATCTCTTCATATTGGCAAGGCACGATTAATTTTCCTTGTAGGTTGAGAAATCCCCAATAGCCTTTAAGGCGTACCGCTATAAGGTCATCACAAGTTCTCATCGCATCGTATTGGCAAGGGGTTACTTCTTTTCCTTCTTTATCAATACAGCCCCATTTGCCATTGCGTTTTACTTGTGCAAGAGCTCTATCAAAATCTTTAGCTTCTTCGTATATGGCAGGCGTAATAACTTTCCCTTCGTGATCAAAAAAACCTTTTTTATTGTGCAGAGTTACCATAAAAGTATCATACGAGGGGGCTGAAATATTATCATAGATATCAAAAGGGATAATCACTTTATGGTTATCATCTACCACACCTTTTTTGCCTTCTTTGGTAACCAAACAATAAATAGTACTTTGCCAATATTTACTGAGTAGTGTGATGCTATCATATATAACAGGGATAATAAGTTGGTTATTTCTATTCATCATCCCCCATTTATTATCTTTGTTTAAAAGCACACCAATGCGATATTCTACTTTTACTTGGTCATAAAAAAAT
Organism: Capnocytophaga sp. oral taxon 326 str. F0382; assembly: GCF_000318295.1. Lineage (NCBI taxonomy): Bacteria > Pseudomonadati > Bacteroidota > Flavobacteriia > Flavobacteriales > Flavobacteriaceae > Capnocytophaga > Capnocytophaga sp. oral taxon 326. The sequence goes on along the minus strand of NZ_KB291451.1, from coordinate 2,943 downwards.
GGGAGTATCATTTCACCTTTGTCATTAGTACCTCCCCATTTATTATCCTTTTTTAAGAAAGAAGTAGTATAACCCGTAAGCATTACATCGTCATACTCAAAAGGAGTAACCACTTTGCCTTTTTCATCTACACGCCCCCACTTATTGTTTTGTTGTACACAAAAAGGATTTCTATCGGCATAACTAACTTTAAAATTGTCATACACAAAAGGAATAGCTATTTCATCATTAACTGTAATAGCTCCCCACTTGCCATTCATCTTTGCAAAGGCAATATTTGAAGGACATTCAAATGTGCCTAAGTCTTCGTATTTCAGGGGAACAATAACCTTATTCTCACGGTCTACCAATCCGTATTTAGATGTCTTAATACTTTGTACAATATAAATACTTGGTAAAAAACTTACATATACTGACTTGTATTTTTCTCTCCACGGAAGTCCTCTTACTTCCATTGCAGCAATATTTGCACTGCTATTGATATAGATCCAACCTCTGCAAAACCCATCGATTTCCATTGAAAAATCTTGCCCCATCGCTATTTCACTTGATAAAAGTATGAGTAATAAAACAAATTTTCTCATTTGCTGATTTTTCTCATCTGCTTATTTTACAAATCGGTATCGGTTGCATCTTGTGTTGGTTAGCACGGTTGAGGCGGGTGTATATCTCAAATACTTCACGCTCTCTACCGCCGAAATCATCAGCTTTTTTGCCTTGCTCGGTTTGGAGCATTGCCCATTCCAACTCATCATAAGAGGCTTTGAGCTGGTCTTCATCGCTGCGGTCGTCGCCAAAGAGTCCGTCGGAAGGTTTTGCTTTGAGGATACTTTGCGGAATTTGCAAGTATTTGCCAAGTTGGTATACTTCGCTTTTCATCAGGTCGGCAATAGGACTGATATCCACGCCCCCATCGCCGTATTTGGTAAAAAATCCTACCCCAAAATCCTCAATTTTATTACCTGTGCCTACCACTATATAGCCTTCGAGTCCCGCAAAATAGTAGAGGGTCGTCATTCTTAGGCGCGCACGAGTGTTGGCAAGTGCCATTTCATAAGTAGATTTATCGGTAGGGGGTATTTGTGCCACAAATTGGTCGAATACAGGAGTGAGGTCGGTGCGCAAGTCGCTCACGTTGGGGTAGTGAGCTTTAAGGAAAGCGATATGCTCTTGGGCGCGGCTCACGTGGCTTTCGGCTTGATGAATGGGCATTTCGAGGCAGAGTGTTGGCAAGCCCGTACGCGCACAAAGGGTAGAGACTACCGCCGAGTCTACCCCGCCCGATACGCCTATAACTAAGCCCTTTACACGAGCATTTTCGGCGTAAGTTTTTATCCAATGAACGATTTGTGATGCTATGTTTTCCATTTTAAAAAATATCTTTAGTATTGAGTTTTAACGTAGGAAATTTTATTGAGGTGATGTCTTTGCCCTCTACAATAGGAGGCAAACCATAATATTTGCTCTCTTGCAAAACATACACGTTTATTTCTTTGCTCTCTGGGCGCACTATCCAATATTCAAGTACACCAGCTTCCTCGTATAGATGAAATTTAAGGTCTAAATCGCGCGTGGAGTTATGAGGTGAAAGTATTTCTATTACCAAATCAGGAGCACCTACACAACGCTTGCCATCAGCTAATTTTTCTGGAGCACACACCACACAAAGGTCAGGTTGCACTACTGTATCTTCTTTGCCGTAGGCATTAGGTAATACCACATCAAAAGGAGCTGTAAAAAGTTCGCAAGTCTTTCCTTTGAAAAAGTGGTATAGCTCCCCTGATAGTTTTCGAGAAACTCTTTGGTGGGTAATGGCTGGTGCCGGACTCATTCTGAAAATTTTCCCTTTGATGAGTTCCAAGCGTTCTTCAAACTTCCAAAGCAAATAATCGGCGTAAGTATAAAACCCATTAGCAATGTCCAACTGATTGATATTAGTAACCTCCATAGTTCTATTGTTTTAGAATCGCGACAAAGGTACTAAATAATTGCGAATAACGAAAAACTTTTATACTTTTGCGGTATAAATTTAAAGTTGCTATCAAACTATGAAAAAACTCTTTGTTTTGCTGTTTTTCTGTAGTCTTACAGCTCAGGCACAGCTCTCGTCATACCGCTATAAACAAGCACTTGAAAATCTCAACCAAAGCGGTTGGCATTCTCTCACTTTGCCCATTACTATCTTCGACCGTATGGAGAGTTATAACGATTTGCGCATTTATGGCATTTCGATTACCGATACTATTGAAGTGCCTTATATGATAGTTGATACAGTGGTCGCTACTCAAACTATTACGCACTTTGCTGTAAAGAACGACAAAGCGTCTAAACATACGATTATCGACGTCAAACTTCCCGAAATTTTGCTCCTTGGCAAAGTGGCAATTCACCCTGCAACAACTTATGATTATTATCGTTCTGTGAAGATTTTGCAAAACGAAACTACCGATGACACCTATCTGAGCAGTGTAGCTAAAGGGGTGCTTAATTCTAAGGGAAATAACATATATACTTTTTCGTCACAACTGTTTAAACATCTGCAAATCGATATTGATAACCAAGATAACACCCCACTTGCAATTTCTGAAATTACCCTCTTTCCTATCACTTATAAACTCACAGCGCGCTTCCCCGATACAGCTCATCACTATTTTTTAGTGTATGGCAAAGCTAACGACATAGCGCCTCAGTACGACATCACTCATTTTGTGAAGCATATCCCTAAACAACTCCCCTCCATTCATTACAATGAGACTGTAGAATATGTAAAGACTCAGCCTATTACTGCAACGACTTCAGTTACTAAAAGCCCTACCAATGGTACTATGGCATCAGCTAAACCACTTCTATGGGCAATTATGGGGATTGTTGTGCTACTCATCTTTGTTTTTTCAGTGAAAATGATAAAAAACAAATAACAATTAACAAATAACAATTAACAAA
>NZ_KB291450.1:0-56225 GCF_000318295.1 Capnocytophaga sp. oral taxon 326 str. F0382 | reverse complement strand
TTGTTAAATAATTACTTACGCCGAACTCACGTTATTTAACAAAATTTTAAGAGACAGTAGTGTATGTTTCTAAATATTTGGGGAGATTTGCTCATTAGTGCTATTTATAAGGAAAATGAATGGCGTGTGTACTGGGAATATGCTGAGTATAAAAAACATCGCGCTATTTTTGGTATAGCATTATTATATACTCAAAGTAATTTACCTTTAGAGGAGTTTTTAATCAACTATGAAAAGAAAGAAGTACTTAGAATTTATGAGGCTAATAACGAAAACTTAAAACAAGTATCATCTCGTAAAGAACAACTTTTCTTGCTTTATGTGATTACTAGAAGAGTAATGGGTAAAGAGATTTCAGACTTCTTTAAAAGAAATGGTTATAATTTTGGTTGGCTTGATAAAAATGGAAATTATCAACCTATTTTTGATTATCCACAAGATACTAATCCTACTATTTTTCAAGTTTATCGTTGGCAGTTCCGTTATAATGAAGGAATAAAAGAAGAGGCAACTTTACCACCTGAATTAGCTCAGTCTGCAAAAAGAGCCACTTTCCTAACTGATTTGCTTGCTTGGGCAATGAAGTAATAAGAATAGACTTTGTCAAAGTCCAAGGACTTTGACAAAGTCTATTGTTTTTAATACATAATATCGATGTCTCCTTTGCCTTCTCGCAGCACAACAGGAGTGTCTCCTGAGAGGTCGATGACGGTGGAGGCTACATTATCACCATAACCACCATCAATAACGATATCCACGCGGTTTTGCCATTTCTCGAAGATAAGCTCTGGATCGGTGGTGTACTCAATCACATCATCGTCGTCGTAGATAGAGGTAGAAACTATAGGGTTACCTAACTTTTCTACAATAGTACGCGCAATAGTGTTATCGGGGACACGTATCCCTACGGTTTTCTTCTTTTTAAAATCCTTAGGAAGATTGTTATTCCCTTGCATAATAAAGGTATAAGGACCTGGTAAAGCGCGTTTCAACAGTTTGAAAGTGCTCGTATCTATCTGTTTTACATAGTCAGATAGATTTTTTAAATCGGAGCATACAAATGAAAAGTTTGCTTTTTCGAGTTTTACTCCTTTGATGCGAGCAATTTTCTCAAGGGCTTTGGTATTGGTAATATCACAGCCCAAACCGTAAACGGTATCAGTAGGATAGATAATAAGTCCGCCGTGGCGAAGCACTTCCACTACCTTAGCAATATCCTTTTCGTTGGGATTTTCGTTGTATAATTTAATAAAATCAGCCATTGTTCTAAATATTAGGGGTAATTCTAATCGTGGTGAATTTGCAATAAGAAATCAATTTTTCCTCCTGATTTGTTACTTTTATTTCCCAAAGTTGGAGCGTACGTCCTGCATTCACACATACAGCCTTGGCGTAAAGGGTATCCCCTACTCTACCCGCTCTCAAGTGATTAGCACTGAGTTCAATACCTCGAATTTGTTCATCATCATTGCGGTAAAGTAAGTACGCCCCTATGCTGCCTGCTGTTTCAGCTAAAGCTAAAGTAGCCCCTCCGTGTAACACCCCATCTACCTGAGTAACTTTATCGGTAACAGGCATTGTTATAGTAACACTATCTTCGGTTACTTCAGCAATTTCCATTTGCCAATCGCGCATCAAGTTGTTTGGAGGTAACGCCTGCCACTTCTGTAGTAAAGTTTCTTTGTTAAGCATAGCATATCCTTTTTGTTACTTCAACCCACGTGCTTTGAGTAGTGGCTCAATAGCAGGAGCTTTCCCTCTGAAGGCTAAATACATTTTTTCGTAATCCATTGTATTTCCTTTGGAGAGTATCAAATCTCTAAAACGTTGTCCATTAGCACGAGTGAGTCCGCCGTTTTCTTCAAACCATTGGTAGGCATCGTGGCAAAGCATTTCTGTCCATTGGTAAGAGTAATAGCCTGCTCCATAGCCTCCGCCAAAAATATGAGCAAAGTAAGACGAACGGTATCTTGGGGGTACTTCTTTCAACCATAAGCCTGTTTTTTCAAGGGCTTTCTTCTCAAAATCACTTACATTATTGATGATAGTATCTGAAGGAATAGTATGCCATTGCAAGTCTAAATTGGCAGCAGCCAAAACTTCAGTAAAGGCATAGCCCTCATTGAAGGTACTCGCTTTTTTTATCTTATCAATAAGTGCTTGTGGAATAGGTTGTTTAGTCTCGTAATGTACTGCATAGTTTTTAAGTACCTCAGGATACAAAGCCCAATGCTCATTGAATTGCGAAGGAAACTCCACAAAATCGCGTGCCACTGCTGTTCCTGATAAACTTGCATACTGTTGGTTAGCAAAGAAACCGTGCAATGCGTGACCAAACTCGTGGAAGAGCGTAGTAAGTTCGTCGTAAGTAAGCAAAGCAGGTTTACCTTCGGCAGGTTTCACATAATTGCACACATTATAAATAACTGGTTTAGTGCCTAATAACTTCGATTGGTTTACAAAGTTGCTCATCCACGCACCACCACGTTTGCTTTCACGAGCAAAGAAATCACCATAGAAGAGTCCTAATGGCGTACCGTCTTCTTCAAAAAGCTCATACACTAATACATCGGGGTGATATACGGGTATATCTTTGCGTTCTTTAAAGGTAATGCCATAAAGTTTGGTAGCTGCATAGAATACACCATTTTCAAGAGCATTTTTCAATTCGAAATAAGGTTTGATTTCGTTCTCATCAAGGTCGTATTTAGCTTTGCGAACTTGCTCAGCATAGAAGTTCCAATCGTAAGGTTCTAAAGTAAAATTACCTCCCGTTTTGGCGATTTGTGCTTGTATTTCTTTAGCTTCAGCTTTGGCTTTACCTACTGAAGCAGGCACTAAATCTTTAAAGAATTGAGCAATAGCAGCAGGAGTTTTAGCCATAGTGCGTTGCAAGCTCCATTCGGCATAGTTTTTAAAGCCCAAGAGTTCGGCTTTTTTAGCACGCAGTAGAGCAATGCGTTTTAGGATATCATTGGTATTATGAGCTCCCCCATCGGTACGATTCCAGCTTGCTTCAAACAATTGTTTACGAGCGTTGCGGTCGGCTAATTCACTAAGGAGCGGTTGCTGAGTAGTATTCACAATCGCTACTTTCTGACCATTGATAGTTTGAGCAGCTGCCAATGAACCTTCTAAAAGCGTTTGGTTAAAATCAGTTTCTAAAGAAGCTAACTCGCTGTTATATTTCTTTAGGGTTTCTTTATCAGTAGCTGATAGGTTAGCACCTGCTACTACAAAATCTTCGTAGTAATTTTCTAACAATTTAAGCGATTCAGCATCTAATTTCAAGCTCTCACGTTTATCGTATAAGGCCTTGATACGCGCAAAGAGTTTTTCGTTCAGGTGAATGCCATCGGCGTGCTCGGCAAACTTAGGCGATAGTTCTTTTTGCAATACTTTTAAGGTATCATTAGTATTTGCCTCAGTTAAGGCATTGAATACCGCTGAAGCACGCTCTAACTCTACTCCACTTTTTTCTAAAGCGATAATTGTATTCTCAAAAGTAGGCGCTTCGTTGCTATTAGCTATAGCTGCAATACGTTCGTTTTGCAAAGCCATTCCTTTGAGCAAGGCGGGACGGTAATGCTCATCTTTAATTTTTGAGAAGTCGGGAGCTCCATAAGGTAAAGTGCTTTCTACCAATAGCGGATTGTTATCTGTATTCTCTGTCATTTTTGAAGTCTTTGAGTCGTTGCAGGCTACCAAAGCAGTGAGCAATATAGCTGCTGAAAATAAAGGTAATTTCATAGTTTTTAGGTGATTATAAAAAGGGTGTTCGAGGAAGAAGTTCCTCAAACACCCCTTTTGAGGTTATATAATAACTAAAATACTGTTATTTAGCAGTCAAACGTATGTCGATACGTCTGTTTTTAGCTTTGCACTCAGGAGTATCGTTAGCAGGACAAAGAGGGTGTTCTGCACCATAACCTTGAGCACTCAATTGAGCTTTGTTAGCACCCAATGCTACCAATTTGTTTAACACTGAATTAGCACGTCTTTCTGAAAGTTTTTTGTTACCTTCAACACTACCCGTATTATCAGTATAACCTCCTAAACGAATAGCAGCTTTAGGATAAGCTTTCAAAATAGCTACAATGTTCTTTAATTGTTGTTCAGAACCTTCAGTAAGTTCATCGCTACCTGTTTTGAAGTAAGTTCTATCCAAAGTAATCCAGTTATCTTTGAATTGTTCTGGAGTAGTAAGGTTTTTATCTTCTATCAATTTCACGAGGTGTGCTTCAGATGAGTTCTTTCCAACTTCTAACATTGTATTGTCAAAAAGGCTCAATTGGAATAAATCACCTACATTGTACTCGAAGTCACCATCGGCGTTAAGCTTACCTTCTTCAATAACTACTACTTCTTCCACAGGCATCACTCCCTCACCTTCACCTTGACGAATTTGAGCTTCTATAGGAGTACCTGAAGCATCAGCGGTATGTCCACCCAAGATAGGAGCGATTACCAAACCTACCAAGCAAGTGAGTTTGATAAGGATATTCATTGAAGGGCCTGAAGTATCTTTGAATGGGTCACCTACAGTATCACCAGTAACGGCAGCTTTATGAGCGTCAGAACCTTTGTAAGTCATTTGTCCGTTGATTTCAACACCTGCTTCAAATGATTTCTTAGCGTTATCCCAAGCACCACCAGCATTATTTTGGAAGATAGCCCATACAACTCCTGATACAGCTACACCAGCCATATAAGCGCCAAGAGCTTCAGCACCCATCACAAAACCGATGATAATAGGAGTGATGATTGTAATAGCACCAGGTAACATCATTTCGCGCAAAGCAGCTTTGGTAGAAATATCTACACATCTGCCATACTCTGGAGTACCTTTACCTTCCATAATACCAGGGATTTCGCGGAATTGGCGACGTACTTCATTCACCATATCCATAGCAGCTTTCCCTACTGATTGCATAGCTAAAGCTGAGAAGATTACGGGAATCATACCTCCAATAAACAAGGCAGCTAATACATCTGCTTTGAAGATGTTAATACCATTGATACCTGTAAAGGTAACATAAGCTGCAAACAATGCTAAGGCAGTAAGAGCTGCAGAAGCAATCGCAAAGCCTTTACCTACAGCTGCAGTAGTATTACCTACTGAGTCTAAAATATCAGTACGTTGGCGCACTTCTTTTGGCAATTCACTCATTTCGGCTACACCACCAGCGTTATCGGCAATAGGACCAAAAGCATCGATAGCCAATTGCATAGCTGTAGTTGCCATCATTGCTGATGCGGCAATCGCTACACCATAGAAACCAGCTAAAGAGTAAGAACCCCAAATAGCTACAGCAAAAAGCAATACAGAACCAAAGGTAGATTTCATACCAGTAGCCAAACCTGCAATAATATTGGTAGCAGCTCCTGTAGATGAATTGCGAACGATATTCAATACCGGTTTTTTACCCAAGGCGGTAAAGTGTTCAGTAATAGCTGAAATGAGCAAGCCTACTGCCAAACCTACGATAGTTGCGTAGAATACATTGATACTTGCGATTTCTTTTACGCCTTCACCAAAGAAACTCATTTGGATAGTTTCTGGTAACATATATTTGATAAGGAAATAGCAAGCTACTAAAGTAAGTGCTAAAGCTACATAGTTACCTGTATTTAGTGAACTTTGTACTTGTTTTTCTTTAGCATCGTTGTTTTTGATACCTACACAGAAAGTACCAATAATTGAAGCAATGATACCTACACCAGCAATTACTAACGGCAATAAGATAGGTCCTAAACCACCGAAAGCATCGGTAAAAGCACCACCATTGGCAGTTGCTATATCTTTAATCACATAGTTACCCAATACCATTGAAGCGAGTACAGTAGCCACATACGAACCAAACAAGTCAGCACCCATACCAGCCACGTCACCTACATTATCACCTACGTTATCGGCAATAGTAGCAGGGTTACGAGGGTCATCTTCAGGGATACCAGCTTCTACTTTACCTACAAGGTCAGCTCCTACGTCGGCAGCTTTGGTGTAAATACCACCACCCACACGAGCAAAGAGCGCAATGGACTCAGCACCGAGTGAGAAACCTGCTAAGGCTTCGAGTACGAGAGTCATTTCGTCGTAGAAAGGTTTGCCTCCTCCTACAAAAGTGCTTACAAAAAGGATGAAGAACAAGCTCAAGCCCAATACAGCCAAACCTGCTACTCCTAATCCCATTACAGTACCACCACCAAAGGATACTTTTAAAGCTTTTGGCAAGCTAGTGCGAGCTGCTTCGGTAGTGCGTACGTTAGCATTGGTAGCGATACGCATCCCGATATTTCCCGCTAAGGCAGAGAAGAAAGCTCCACACACAAAAGCTACTACAATAAGCCAGTGAGAAGTTTCTACCATACGAGAAACAATAAACAGAGCAATAGAAGCAATAATCACAAAAATACCTAAAATGCGGTACTCAGCATTGAGGAATGCCATTGCCCCTTCTTTGATACTTTTGGAAATACTTTGCATTCGATCGTTGCCTGTGGTTTGTTTGTTCACCCACGAAGCTTTCGCAATCATAAAGATAAGTCCAAGAATAGCAAGGACTAACGGTAAATATAACATCATTTTATCCATACAAATATTATAATTAGTTAAATTTAGGGCGTAAAAGTACGAAAGATAATTGTAACGAAAAAATAATAGTTAAAAAAACATTAATTTTTTTAGGAGTTAGGGAATAGAGATTAGGGGGATAGAGGATAGTTGTTGTGTCTTGAAATAGTTTTACATTAAAAAAGTAAATTTTTCATTCTCTTTATTCTACAAACAGATTGTGAATAAATAAGCTTACTTTTAAGGGCGTTTACAACCATAGGTTTTCCTACGTAACATACTCTAAAAGTAATTGATTTTCAGAGTAATCAACTTTGCCAAAGTTTCAGACTTTGGCAAAGTGTAGTGATGCAAAATTTGTAAACCAATTCTGATTTACTATAATAGAGAAAACATTTCGGTATTCTCGCAGATATAAACATCTTTTAGTTGGCAATCTATATAGCCCCATTTTTGCCAATTTTCCTTTAGCCAATCTGCTCTTAGTCCGAATTTGTAACCTTCTGGTATAGATTCTTTAGGGAAACGCACATAAACTAATCCTGCTTTATAACCCGAAATTACCATTAAACCGTAACTATCACCTAATTCACACAATAAAAAATACACAACTTCTTCATAAGGATATACTCCTTTACATTTAAATATTGTTCCTCTTGGAATAGATGTTTCTGTATAATCTATCAATTTTTCCATTAATAACTATTGTAAGAAACCTATAAAAGTAGTCAAGATAAAGGCGTTAATAAAATCTATAAAGAACGCTCCTACCATTGGTACAATTAAAAAGGCTTTGTGTGAAGGTCCAAAACGCTCGGTAACCGACTGCATATTAGCTACTGCCGTAGGGGTAGCTCCTAAACCAAAACCACAATGTCCTGCACAGAGTACCGCTGCATCGTAATTAGCTCCCATCAAGCGGAAAGTAACAAAATAGGCATACGTGCACATCACAAAAGTTTGTACCGCTAAGATGATAAACATCGGTAATGCTATGTCAAACAGTTGCCAAAGTTTTAAGTTAATTAGAGCAATTCCTAAAAACAGACTTAATGAGGCATTCCCAAATACATCTATAGCACGATCGAACATATTCACTTTGAAGGCATTAGTAAGAATATTACGCAAGAATACCCCAAAGAATAAAGCCCATACAAATTGTGGAATAGTAAGTTTTTCAGGCAACCAAGCCGTTACCGTAGGAGATACCATTATAGCCGAAAACGACAGACAAGCGGCAAACAGCGCCATTGTTTCTATTGCCGATTTTGAAGTAATCAAACGCTGTTTACCCGCATTTTCAAATACTTCTACTACAGCATCAACAGTGTTATCATTTTGTTTTTCTACAGGTTTTCTTCCTAAATTGTTCACCAATTTACGCGCTACAGGACCTCCTATGAGTCCGCCGAGTATCAACCCAAAAGTAGCTGAAGCCATACCGAGACTCGTAGCCCCTTCAATATTATATTTAGTTTCTAATATCTTGCCCCACGCCCCTGCTGTGCCGTGTCCGCCTGTAAGCGTGATAGAACCTGTAATCAAGCCCATAATAGGTTTTTGCCCTAATGCGCTTGCCAGACCTACCCCTACCGAGTTTTGTACCACAATAAACAGTGCTACTACTCCTAAGAAAATGATAAGTCCTTTACCACCAGCTTTTAGTCGGGAGAAATCAGCACTAAGCCCAATAGAAGAGAAGAAAAAGAGCATAAAAGCGTCTTGTAGGTTTGTATTGAAGTCCAATGAAATCTCGTATTTGATATACAACAGATAGATGATAACAGCCGCCAAGAGTCCGCCTGCTACGGGTTCAGGGATATTGAAATCACGCAAGATTTTTATTTTTGTTACTAATAAGCGTCCTACCAGCAATACAAGAGTAGCAATAATTAGGGTATAATAAGGGTCGATGATAATGGATTTCATTATGTTGGGTTTTAAAAAAGTTTTTTATTCTGTGAAAAGGGCTTTATAAGCAAGCATTCCCACCCCTAAGTACAGTAAAAGGGTGGGAATGCCAAATTTAGAGGTTAAACTCATTGTTACTCCTCACTTTCTTTCATAGTGTGATATACATTTTGGACATCCTCGTCTTCTTCGATTTTTTCCAAAAGTTTCTCTACATCAGCCTGTTCTTCAGGGGTGAGTTCTTTGGTTACTTGTGGAATACGCTCAAATCCTGAGGATAAGATTTCAATACCTCGGCTTTCCAACTCTTTTTGGATAGCTCCAAAACTCTCAAAAGGAGCATAGATAAGGATACCATCTTCATCTACAAACACTTCTTCAGCTCCAAAATCTATCATTTCGAGTTCCAACTCTTCAGGGTCTATACCTGTAGCATTGATACGGAAGTTACAAGTGTGGTCGAACATAAATTCTACAGAACCTGAGGTACCTAAAGTACCATTACACTTGTTGAAGTAACTGCGGATATTCGCTACAGTGCGGTTATTGTTGTCGGTTGCAGTTTCGATAAGCAAAGCAATACCGTGAGGGGCATAGCCTTCAAAGAGTACTTCTTTATAGTTAGCAGTATCTTTTTCACTTGCTTTTTTAATAGCGCGCTCAATATTTTCTTTGGGCATATTGGCGGCTTTGGCATTCTGTATTACGGCACGCAAGCGTGAGTTAGTTTCAGGGTGAGGTCCGCCTTCTTTTACTGCCATTACGATGTCTTTCCCTATGCGGGTAAATGTCTTTGCCATTGCAGCCCAACGTTTAAATTTACGGGCTTTTCTAAATTCAAATGCTCTTCCCATTTATATTACTTAGTTTTTAGTTATTAGTCGTTAGGGGTTAGGAGTTAGTAGGAGTTAGTTAGTTAGTTATAGTTTTTAGTTGTATTTTGTCGTTTTCAAAGTGCAAAGGAGTTTCAGGAAAATCGAGTTTGGTAAGGCGTTTCATCTCTTCAAATACCTTACAATCATCGTCGAGTAACAATCCATTGGCTTTAGTTTGCTTTACAGAGAGTACATCGGCATACAGAAAGTCGCCTTTGCGATTGATTTTAATATTTAGCAAAGGGGCAATTCCATTAGGGCCTTGCAAGCTAAATCGTCCGTAGGTGTTGAAATTTCCCATACTATAAGCAATAAACTTACCGTTGTACACTTCTACAGCACGTGTTACGTGAGGACCGTGCCCCAATACAATATCAGCACCTGCATCGATTACTGAGTGCGCAAATTTATAGACATTTCCTCTATTTTCACCAAAAAAGATCTCATTGGCACGTGGTACACGGGTACTTTTAGAGCCTTCAGCCCCTCCATGAAACGATACGATCACAATATCTACTTGCGAGCGTAATTCCTTTACTAAATCAGTAGCTTGGTCGATATTGTTCACCGATAACATATTGCTATTAGGCGAGAAAGCACAAAAACCGTATTTCACTCCATCTTTCTCAAAGATAACCGATTTATTTTCTACGGGGCCTGCGTGATATATACCCACTTCATCTAATATTTTAGCTGTATTGTGTCGCCCTTTCTCACCAAAGTCATTAGCGTGGTTATTCGCAGTACTCATCAGGTTAAAACCTGCCTCTTTGATAATTTTGCCATAACGGTTAGGCATCCTAAAAGCATAACAAGTTCCTTCAGCTGAGTTTTTACATTTATCAGAAGTACCTGTATCAAGAATCGCTCCTTCTAAATTGCCGAATACAATATCTCCTTTTAAATAAGGTTTTACGTATTTAAAGCTCTCTACAGCATCATCTTTTGGGAGATATCCTTCAGGAAATCCTGAACCTATCATCACATCACCTACTGCCACTATACTGAGAGTATCCTTAGTAGTGGCAACTGCAAGACTATCTGTTTGTGCCGAAATATAAGAAGTTATTATGAGAGCTATTGAGAAGAAATATTTTTTCATAATAATATAGTTCTATTTTTCAGCAATTACTTGTACGCCTCCTTTTACCTTGTCGCCCAACTTTACTTTTACTTTAGTTCCCAAAGGCAAATACACATCTACACGTGACCCAAATTTAATAAATCCAGCGTCTTCTCCTTGTACAGCGGTATCGCCTACTTTAGCGTAATTTACAATACGTTTAGCCAAGGCTCCTGCTATTTGTCGGTATAACACTTCACCAAATACAGGATTATCAACCACTACAGTAGTACGTTCGTTTTCTTCTGAAGCCTTCGGATGCCACGCTACTAAGTATTTACCTGGGTGATACTCACTATAAGTAATTTTACCCCCTAAAGCATAACGTGTTACGTGCACATTGATAGGCGACATAAAGATGGATACCTGCAAGCGTTTATCTTTGAAATACTCTTTTTCAAACACTTCTTCTATCACCACCACCTTGCCATCTACAGGGGCTATGATGTGTTGGTCATTTCGAGGTGTTATGCGTTTAGGATTTCTAAAAAACTGCAAAATAGCTACCAAAAATAGGAGTGCTACTACCTGAATGGACTTTTTAAGCCATAGTATATCAACGAAATAATGCGCTATTAGCGATACTCCTATCACTATAAATAGCGTTACGAGAATAATCTTAAAACCTTCTTTATGAAACATTATTATTATTTATTTTAGGGGGCAAAGATAAGAAAAAATTGACAATTAACAATTAATAGCTATGGATAACAACTCTTAGCTCTACACGTCGTGCTTCGGCAGGTGTAACCTGTGGGTCTATTCCTTTAAAAGCAGTTAGTATACGTTCGCTACTTATTCCTTTAGCTTTTAATATTTGAGCTACATTTACAGCACGTTGCATCGACAATACATTGTTATATGCAACACTTCCTACCTCACTTGCGTACCCTTCTAAAAGTATTGATAACTCAGGATGTGTTTTTAGCATTGTTACCATCTCATCTATAGTAATAGGGTCGTAACTTAAGGGCACAGACTTGTTATTGGCAAAATAAAGCACAGCTTTTTTATGTCCATACGCGGCTAATAATTGCTCCAATTCACTTCGTCTTTCAGCCGAAATTTGCTTAGATACTCCTGTAGCTGTCACATTTTGGACTACTATAGGAGTTTGAGATGCTGTTGTAGGTGTAACTGTTGCTACACGTGCATTTTTGGTAGCTATTCCTACTCCCGTATTAGCACCCAAAGCAGCTAAAAGCAATTGTTGCTGCTTGCGTAACTGATCTACACTTTTTGATAATTGCGCAACCTGTTGTGCAATAGCGGTAGTACTACTTCCCGTTTGAGATACTGCCATAGGAGCTACTGTTGTGCGAGGCATTACACGAGAGGCTGTTGTAGTACTTGCGGTGCGAGGTATTGCAGTGTTACGCGCGATAGCAGTGTTGGTAGCTGTACGCATTGCAGTAGTATTAGTTGCTGTACGTGCTACTGCAGTATTACTTGCTGTTCCTACTGCTACTGTTGAACTTTTGGTAGCAAATTTACTTTCTTCAGATACTGCCGAAGTGTAAGGCATCTCTTTTTGTTTATATTTTACAGCCGATAGCATACTGTCCAACTCCTCATCTCTGAGATTAGTGAGCTCTGCTCTCCCTATTTGTTCTAATAAGTATTGCAGTTCATCTACCGTCATTACTATCTCTGTTTTTGTTTTATTAGGGGCTACTTGTGCATACATACTATGTACACACAATAATAGCCCCCCTATAATGTAATAGATATACTTCATAGTTATTTTGATGCAGGTATTTCTATTTTCTCTTCTTGAATTTCACCTTTTGAATCTTGCATTTCCAAAAGAAGTTTTTCCAATCGGTCGATACGTTGTTCAGGACTTTTTACTTCTCCTTCTCTAATGCGTTTTACTACATCGTTTATTAGCTGTTGTAGTTCTTCAGGAGTCATACGCACTAAACGCACTTGCTCTGAGGCAGGATAAGGCAAACGCTCAGCTACATAGGTGTTTCTAAGATTTTCCCACTGTTGTTTTTCTTTTAACAAACGGTTAGCATTTGCAGTATCACCATTTTGGTAAGCCATTTGTAGTTGTTTTTCAGCAGCAGTTATCTGGCTGTTGTAGTAAGCTAAGTTTCGTTTTTCAGGAGAAACAGTAGATGCAACATTTGTTGTAGTTGTAGGGGTAGCAACCCAAACTGTAGCCGCTTCAGCTGCACCTAATTCTTGTTCATACAATTCTTTTTCTACTGATTTAGCCAACTTAATTCTTACCCCAGCGTTATAAAATACATTGCTTTGCAATTTATGTACTGAACTCAAGGCTGAAGATACATTCTCATTACGAGTAGTATACATTAAATTGGCTATTCCAAAAAGTTCGACACGCTTTCCTAAGGGTATTGCTAATCCTACACCTCCTTTGGCAAAAATACCTGAGGTATTGGTATTGCTGGCTACTTTGCCTACATAGTCATCGCCTACTTTCATATAGCCTACACCTATTTGCAAATAAGGAACTACTCCTTTGGCTACATTTAATCGGGCTAAGAAATCTCCCCCATATATTGATAGTTTATCAAAATCAGCAGAGAATTTCTCATCTTTCATAGCACGGTGATAGTAACCTCTAACACCTATGTACTCAGTGAAATCTACCCCCAATGCCAAACCTCCAAAGTAGGCATCACGCAAATTGCTGTCATCGCTGAAGTTTAAGTAACCGAAAGTAGGTTCTATCACTACTTTAAAACCCTTTAAACTCGTATATACCTGATCTAACTCGGTTAATTCATTAGGATTACGACCTCCTAAGTAAAGTTCTAAGCCTGCTCCTACACTCCACGCCAAATGACTTTTATCTTCTACATTATTGTTTATCCAACTATTGTAAGCCGATGTATTAACTTCTGTTGGTTTATAAAGTATATTTCTAGAGTCTAATGAAAAGTGAGTAGCTTTAGCTTCTACATTCAAAGTAAGACGGCGGGCGAAATTAAATTTAGAGCCTATCCCTAAACCAAAATACACTTGGTTTTGACTCAAATCATTAGCTTTGATAGTTTGTACACCTGAACCTAAAGTAACATAAGGCTGAAAAGAATAAGCCATTGGGATATTGCCTTTTAGCTCTCCACCCCAGCGATATATAGATACATCTTTAGCTTCAAATACATTGCTAATAGCAGCAGGAGCATCATAACCATCAAGAGTTGATTTCAGCCCTATTGAATACTTATAAGAACCTAATAGTTCTAAATTTCTACCAAAACCAAAACCTACATACCTCCCGCCATAAAGCCATTAGTTACAGCTGTTTTCTTTGGTAACCACACATAGTCAGCAGTAGGTGCTACAGCAAAACTAATGTCCTTTACTTGTGCAACAGCCGAAACTGATAAAAGCACGAAAGTGCTAACGCTTAAAAATTTTTTTCTCATTTCTTTTTAAATAATTTTTATAGTATGTTTTTTAGTTATAAAACCTAATTTTTAAATTTAGGTTAATTCTCAATTGCAAAAGTACAAACTAATTAGTTAATGAACAAATTTTCAAACTCTTAATTTAAAAAATATTTTGCTATTCAAAAAAAACTTCGTACTTTCGCAACCTAATTAATTTATTTCATCAAATCGCAATGAAAAAACTATTTATTTTGTCGTTAGCCTCTTTAGGCTTTGTAGCTTGTGGTGAACGAGCTGATTACATCGTGCTATCTGGTAAAATTGATAGCTATAACGGTCTGCCTCTCAAAATTACAGGAGGTGATTTCAAGTCCGATTTACATATCAATCAAGACGGGACTTTCCGCGATACTTTGAAAGTAGATACTAACTACTTCTATTACACTATTGGTAACCCTATGTACGGTGTTCAAGTGCCTGTTTATTTGGAAAAAGGAAAAGAAACAGCTGTGAATATCAACCTCAACAGCAATCCTATTGCAGCCACTTTCACTGGAGCTAATGTAGATATCAACAACTATTTACAAAAGAAAAACGCTCTTTACTTTCAAGTGCAAAACGGATTGGAAAAAACTTTCGCTCAAAAACCTGAAGACTTCAAAAAGAGTATCATAGCAATAGGGCAACAATACCTGAACCTTCTCAATGGCGAAAAAGAACTCTCTAAAAAATTCGTAACTACGGAAGCTAAAGCCATCAATTATGAATTGCTTTATATGAAAAGCCTTTACGAGGGCGCTCACCAAGAACTTACAGGTGAAAAAGTTAAACTACCTAAAGAAATAGCCGATGAATTAGGACGTATCAACTATGATCTTTCTCAAGACTTTGATGTCTATGCCTATTACAAAGCTTTAGTTATAAGCAACTTCTACGAAAAATACCAAAGTGCCAAAGAGAATGAAAATCCTTGGGATAAAGTCATCAAACACTTTGAAACTCTCAAATCTGAAAACATCAAAAAAAGCCTTTCACGCTCACTTATTAGTGGTATTTCTGTAGCAAATACTCCAGAAAACAACAAAAAACTCACTGAAATAGTAAAGGCTAATGTGAAAGATGCTGAAGGTGTTGCAGAAATTAACAAACGCTTGGCTAACCTCGAACGCCTAAAAGACGGCAATCCTTTTCCTGCTTTTGAAGCTCAAGATATACAAGGCAATACTGTTACTTCTGAAAGCCTCAAAGGTAAATTACTTTATATTGATATTTGGGCTACTTGGTGCTTACCTTGCCGTAAAGAAATACCTGCACTCAAAGCACTACAAGAAGAGTACAAAGATAAAGATATCACTTTCGTAAGTCTTTCTGTTGATGATGATAAAGAGGCTTGGAAAAATGCAGTAACCACTGAAAAATTAACTGGTGTACAATTGCACAAGAATGTACAAATGTCACCTGATTTTGCTGAAAACTATGACCTTACAGGTATTCCACGTTTTATCTTGGTAAGCAAAGACGGAAAACTTATTAGCATCAATGCTCCTCGTCCTTCTGAAGCTAAGGTAAAAGAACTTATCAACGCTAATCTATAACAGAGACTTTTTTCATATTGATTGTAACTTTGCTAAGGCTATAAAGGCTTTAGCAAAGTTTTTTTCTGATTAACTCATTGACAAATTAACTATGGCTCAATCTCTTATTTTTGAAGAATACGACCTCCCTAATGGGTTACACGTGATTCTTCACCCTAACAACGCTGCCCCCGTAGTAACTATAGGGGTAATGTACCACGTAGGTGCTAAAGACGAAGACCCTACTCGCACTGGCTTTGCTCACTTTTTTGAACACCTCCTCTTTGAAGGTTCTCAAAATATCGCACGTGGCAAATGGTTTGATATTGTATCGGCTAATGGCGGACACAACAATGCTTTTACTACGCAGGACAAAACTTATTATTATGAAGTCTTCCCTTCTAACAACCTGCAATTAGGCTTGTGGATGGAAGCTGAACGTATGCTCCACCCTGTTATTAATGAGATTGGAGTAAGTACTCAAAATTCAGTAGTAAAAGAAGAGAAAAACCAACGTATAGACAACGCTCCTTACGGTAGAATAATGTATCGTTCAGCTATCAATCCTTATCTTTTTAAAAAACACCCCTATTCAGGTACGGTAATTGGCGAAGTAGAGCATTTAGACGCTGCCAGCTTAGAAGAATTCATTGCTTTCAAAAAGAAATTCTACAATCCTAATAATGCTGTATTAGTAGTAGCTGGTGATTTTGATGCACCAACTACCAAAGAATGGATAGAGCAATACTTCGCAACGATTCCTAATACGGGTAATGTGATACAACGCAACAAAATAGAAGAAGTTCCTATCACTGAAACTATTGAGGTAACTGAATATGACCCTAATATCCAAATCCCACTGAAACTATATGCCTATCGCACTCCTGCAATGACGGACAAAGATTCGTTTACTATCGACTTGCTTTCTAATATCCTTACCGATGGCAAAAGTGCTCGCCTCTACAAAAAAATGATTGACGAACATCAAACTGCTTTACAGGTATTAGCATTTTCGGATGCTCAAGAAGATTATGGCGTTTATATAATGGGAGCACTCCCTATGGATGGGGTGAGTTTAGAAACTTTAGCACAAGAAATGGATGAGGAAATTGAAAGACTACAAACTGAACTCATCAGTGAACGAGAATATGAAAAGTTACAAAACCAAATAGAGGCTAACTTTGTGGCTCAAAACAGCAATATGGAAGGAATTACACTCTCTTTGGCAGATAACTATACTTTCTACAAAGATACGAACCTCATCAACAAAGCAATAGACCACTACCGCGCTATTACTCGTGAAGATATTAGAGAGGCTGCTCGCAAGTATTTAGACAAAAAACAACGTTTAGACCTCAATTATTTACCTTCAGTTCAATAAGTAAACAAAAATGACACATATAGACCGCTCTATACAACCTACCCCAGGAGCTGCTCCTATTATCAATTTAGGAACTCCTATTACACATAGTCTTCCGAACGGACTTACGCTATTGATAGTAGAAAACCACCAACTCCCTCAAGTAGGTATCCGTCTCTCTTTAGACGAATGTCCAGAATTAGAAAAAGAAAAAAAGGGAATTTCCGACCTTATTTCACTAATGGCGGGCAATGGCTCTACCTCTATCAATAAAGACGATTTCAACGAGGAAATAGACTATCTCGCTGCAACACTCTCTATCGCTCCTAATGGTGCATACGCTCAAGTACTCTCTAAATATTTTCCGCGAGTATTAGCACTCATTGCCGATGCTGCCCTGCACCCTAACTTCACTGAGGAGGATATGGAAAAAGAAAAAGCGCGCATTATCCAAAGTATCCGCGCCAACGAAAGTAATGCTGAAGTGATTATGAAACGCGTACGGCAAACCTTGCGCTACAGTACGGCTCACCCTTACGGCGAATACATTACTGAAGCCCAGATTGCTGCCCTCACCTTAGACGATGTAACCAACTATTACCGCAAGCGTTTTGTGCCTAACAATGCCTATTTAGTAGTAACAGGAGATGTAAATCCCGAAGAGGTAATTACTTTAGTAAACGAACATTTCGCCGATTGGCAACCTTATTCAGAAGAAACTCCTGCTTTATATATCCCTAAGAATGTAAGTGAAACACAAATCAACTTTATAGATTTGCCCAGCGCGGTACAATCGGAAATACAAGTTACAAACCTCATTGACCTCAAGATGTCTCACCCTGATTACTTCCCTCTATTAGTAGCCAATAGTATTTTAGGTGGAGATTTTGGTAGTTATATCAATATGAATTTGCGTGAAGAACACGGCTATACTTATGGTGCTTTTTCTACTTTTAAAACTGATAAATGGACAAAAGGCAGTTTCAGCATCAAGACCAAAGTAGGCAATGCCGTAACAGCTCCTGCCATTGTTGAGATACTCAAAGAAGTAAAACGCATACAAACTACTATAGTGAGTGAAGAGAAGTTAGCGCAAGCTAAAGCACAGTATTTAGGTCAGTTTGTATTAGCTACTGAGCGTCCGCAGACGATTGCCAATTACGCTATCAATATAAAAGTGCGCAACCTACCCGAAGATTTTTACAAGAACTATATCGCCAAGATTAATGCAGTAACCAAAGAAGACGTACAGAGAGTTGCTAATAGTTATTTTCTATTAAAAAACTTCAGAATCATCATCGTAGGCAAAGGTAGTGACATAGCTAATGAACTTAAAAATATCAACTTCGATGGAAAGAAAATTCCTATGAAGGAGTTTGATAGCTATGGAAATGAGAAGTGAAAAATGAAAAAAGGCTTTGCTACAAGTTAGCGAAGCCTTTTTTTATTTTTCACCCTTAAAACTGGAAGTATATAAAAGGTTGTGCCCCGCTGGAAGCAGTAGCATACACTACCCAGAAAGTGAGCGCCACTATCACTGCTTTGAAAAGTATAGGCATACTACCAAAGAAATTCTTCAGTTGATCGTTCATATTTTGAGGGAAGAAATGCCATACAAAGCCTATTGCCATTAGTAGGAATACATTTCTATACCCCTCAATAATAGTTTGCCATTTGTGCCAATCGAATTGTAGTTCGGCAATATTATTCATCACTGTAAGGGCTATATCAAAGTCTTTTGCTCTGAAAAATATCCAACAGAAAGCCACAAAGTGAAAGGTAATTATCACAAATATTACATTGGCAGTGCTACTGAAGAAACCTTTCTTCTCATCTTCTTTTTTAGCAGGGAAAAAGTCCATAAAAGTTTTATGCACAGCCAAGGCAAGTCCGTGAAGAGCTCCCCAAATGATAAAACGCAAATTAGCCCCGTGCCATAATCCTCCTAAGAGCATTGTTGTCATTTGGTTGAAATGGCTACGTACTGATTTTTTTCTATCTTTAGCTACTACAATAGCTAATACAAATACTATTATCGCCCCTGCTGTAATATAAAGCGGTATAGGAGTGGTGTCGTACATTTTTACTGCCCAAAATAGTGTAGCCCCAAAAAATAAAGTAGGGAAAAAGTAACCCCAGAAAGTACCTCGTCTGTTTCCTCCTACCGAGAAATACAAATAGTCTTTTAACCACGTTGAAAGTGAGATATGCCAACGTCGCCAAAATTCGGTAATATTTTTAGATTGATAAGGCGTACGGAAGTTTATAGGCAACGTAAAGCCCATCAGTAAGGCTAAGCCTATTGCCATATCCGAATAACCTGAAAAATCACAATAAATTTGCAATGAATAGCCGTAGACTGCCATTAAGTTTTCAAAAGGAGTATAACTATTGGGAGCCTCGAATACCCTATCTACAAAGTTTAATGAAATATAATCGGAAATCACAGCTTTTTTGAGCAATCCTCCTATGATAAGAAAAAGAGCCAATGAGGTTTCTTCTTTAGTGAGAGTGAGCTTTTTGTATATTTGCGGAATAAAATCTTTTGCTCTTACAATAGGTCCTGCTACCAACTGAGGGAAAAAACACACGAAGAAAGCAAAGTCTAAAAAGCTCTTAGCAGGTTCTATCTCACGGCGATATACATCAATTGTGTAACTCATCGTTTGGAAAGTATAGAATGAGATACCCACTGGCAATATGATATCCATCAATGCAAAATTGCTTTGGAAAATAGCGTTAAAACTATCGATAAGGAAGTTCGTATATTTAAAATAGAACAATATCCCCAAATTGGTTATCATACTCACCGCCAAGAAGAATTTTCGAGCAGCAGGTTTTTGGGCTTTGTAAATCTGTCCAGCAAAAAAATAGTCTAATACGGAAGAGAGTATTAGTAGTACAAAGTAATTACCACCTGCTTTGTAATAAAAAAACAGTGAAAATAAGGTAACATATACCGTACGGAAATGGACGTGTTTTTTAGTGATGATATACACTAAATAAAACACCAAAAATAGCCCCAAAAACAGACTGCTATTAAATAGTAGAGGGTGATTGGGGTTATAGGTAAACCATTGTTTTACTTGTTCAGTTGTGAAGCTAAAATTATCGGTAAACCACTGGGCTAATGCTGCTGTATTCAATTTAAAATGGGTTTTAAAGAGTGTTTGGATTGTTTTTTGTAGTTTAAGTAATTACTCATAAAAGCATCGAAGAAAAGCTCACCTTGTTCTAAGTAACCATCTCTGGTATAATGTACGCGATCACCGGCGATAAGTTTTTGTTGTATAAATCTACTCATTGCTTCATTACCACCTAAGGCACGATAAAGGTCGAACACGCTATAATTATCCTTTACAGCGTTGTCTATCAGTGTATCGGCGTATTCTACGCACAATGAGGTGGTACTTTTTCTTCTATACAAAAAAGGAGGAGGAGTTGTGAGTATGATAGGGCAGTTGCCGTACTGAGTGCGTATAGTATTAATAAATTTCATCACCTCGGCATCGTATCTTTCGGGGGCAAGTCTACCATAAGCTTCATTAGTACCTAAGGAAATCACTATCAAATCGGGTTCGAGAGCACTTATCTGTTCAAAGAACAAATCGGATTTGTTGTAATCGGAAAAATGGGCTCCATTTACGCCTATTGTATGATAAATAATCCCTTTTTGGTCATTTTCGAGTACTATGCCATTAAGCGTAAACGAACTGCTTTCGGTATTAGGGGTTAAGTATATTTTATCAGAAACATTCAGATTGTCGTAAGCATAGTAGTTGTAAAGCGAATTGGCCTTGAGGATAGTTGCATTGCTCATATCCACTTTAGTTGCAGGGGCGGGAGCAGGTACAGTACCTGCAATTCCTTTAGCAGAAGCGATGTGTAACACCTGTCCTATACGGATATTACTCCCTTTCAAATGATTGTTTTTCTGCAATAGAGCTACCGTAGTGTGGTATTGTTTAGCAATGCCATAGAGGGTTTCGCCTTGAGTTACCTTATGTGAAATCATCTTAGGAACTGAAGGCTTTAAAGGAGCGGTAACCTTGCCTACATTGGTTGCCAACTCAAACTGACGTTGGTTTTTAGGGGTGATAATTTTAAGGGTATTAAAAGCGTAATCTTTATTTTTTAGGTTTAGTTCTATCACAAAATTTTTCTTATCGGTAGAAAGGGCATAGCCTGTGATTCCTGCCAATGGTGAAGATGTATTTTTCTGAGCTTCCCAAGAGATATTAGAAGTAAAACTCACATTGTGCCCACCGTTAGTACGGATAAGAGAGTATGGAAAGACCAAGCCTAATCCTGCATTGCCAAAACTTTCTTGCAAACGCTGTCTCATCACATTGGGCATCACATCGGCTTGGATGTGTGAGTCGCCTATGTGGACGATATTCAGTTTGCGGTTTTTAGATTTTTCTAAAGTAGCCAATTTTTCAAAAAAAGGAGTTAGCACCGAAGTGTTGTACATATTGTTGTACTCTTTCGGGGCATTGTTTTTGGCATAAACTGAGAGAGTATCTTTGGCAGCCAAAGGGGGGAAAACATTTTCTGCTGAGGTATAGTTAGCTCTTAAATAGAGTGTTACTCCCAATAGCATACAGCTCCCCATTATGATTTTCTTTACCAATTGTTTCTTTTTCATTATAATTGTGTCTTTTTAGTGTGTTATTAGTGTTTTTTTAGTATTACAGCTCGTACAAATCGGAGCTTTTAGGTTTTACTGAATCTTTATGTTGTGCTGCTGGTGCTTGTTGTACAGGATGTGCTGGTTGTTGTCGTTCCGGTTGTTGTCGTGCTGGTGCCGCGGGCTGTACAGTACGTGTAGCTGTCGCAGTAGTGGCAGTAGCAGTGGTTGTTGTGGTTGGTCGCACTTCTTGTATTTCTTTTATTTTTTCACCAAAAACATCGGCTTTCTGACTGTTATGTGGGTCTTTGTAATGTTCATATTCCTCCATCAATTTATTATACAACAAATGAGCAACCTTTTTAGCTCCTCTTGCATTGAAGTGAGTATAATCCTTGCTTGCAAGTGAAGGATTGGCTTCTACCCATTGTTTCATAGAACCTTTTCCTCCCATCAATTCGTACAAATTGATAAAACCAGAATGAGTATTACGCGCGTATTTGTGTTGCGCATTTGCTAAAGGTACTACCGCTTTATCAGTTTGCATTTCCATATTCACCTTAGTTGATTTATCGGCGGTTGAGATGATAAGAATAGAGGTATTAGGAAAACAAGCGCGTATTTGATTTACTACTTTGGTCATTCCCCTTTCGTACCACGAATAATCTAAAGTGCCATAGTTGAGCACATTAGCACCAAAGTGCAACACGATGAGGTCATATCCACCAAGTGCGTCATCAAATCGGTTCATCAAATCTACATTGAAAAGGGAAATAGGTAAACCTGAATTACCACGACTTGAAAAGTTATCAACATACACTCCTTGTCGTTCTCCTGAGCTTACTCCATAAATAGGAATACTATCCGATTTGTAAAAAGTAATGCGTACTGCTTTGGTGTTATGACCTTCGGTGAGAGGTAGGGCATTCAGTAGTTTATCGGTAGTTAGCGATTTTACCACCTTCACAGTATCATTATAGGTAATTTCAACTTTAGCTTCCTTGTTGCCCGATGAACCATAATAGAGTACAGGGGCATATAGTTGACTGATATGTTTTTGGTTAGATGATTTATACTGCACCCAAGTGCCATTGCCTTGAGTAAAAAACACTTGTCCGCACACTCCAAAAGGACGTTTGGGGCGTTTTACATTCACATACGACTGTGTTTTCCAAGTATTAGAATAAGAATGCCATACACTTCCGCGAGATTTAGCTGACTCGGAAGCGATGGGCAAAAATCCAATTCCTTGTCCGCCAAAAGCATCTTGAAAGAGGGCTCTTAAATCCTGTACGATTAAGTCACCATCGGTCATTGAATCGCCGTAGTAGCCTATTCTTATCTTTCCTTTTTTAGTAGTTTCGAGTTCGTATAATTTTTTAAAAAAAGCAAAGAGATACTCATCGGATTTTTTCAATCTCTTAGCAGTAGCCATTGAATCGTTTGCCTGACTGAGCACTTTATCGATTTCCTTACCCGATATAGCTTCTAACATTAAGCTATCTACCACTACATTATCCATTGCTTTGACTTCAGGAAATATGCGTGCTGGCAAAAACTCCTTAAAGCCTATAAAGATGAGCGTAGCCAGCAAAACAATAAAAAACGATTGTTTAAAATATGATGTGTTCACAAAATGGTACTTAGTTTTCTTTCAGGGGGCAAAATTACAAAATAATTGTGAACTATGTATCACTATTGAAAAAAAAGTATTACTTTTGCGTACATTAATTTTAGTAAATATGATTGATTACTATAAAACATTAGGAGTAGAAAAAACTGCTACTCAAGAAGAAATAAAGAAAGCTTACCGCAAATTAGCGCGCAAATATCACCCTGATATGAACCCTAACGACAAGACGGCAGAGCAAAAATTCAAAGAAATTAACGAGGCTAATGAGGTGCTCAGTAATCCTGAAAACCGTGCTAAATACGACAAGTACGGAGAACATTGGCAATATGGCGAGGAGTACGAAAAAGCTCAACAACAGCAACGCGCTCGCGGTGGAGGCTTTGGCGGGTTCGGAGGTTTTGAAGGTTTTGAAGGCTTTAGCGGAGGCAATTACTCTAATGAAGATTATTCCGATTTCTTTAAAGATATGTTTGGCGGACGTGCAGGTGGCTTTGGCAGAGGTTATAGTAGCGCTTCAGGTAAATTCAAGGGGCAAGACCTCTATGCCGATATGTCCCTCCCTTTGCGCGAAGTGGCTACCACTCAGCAACGCACCTTTACAGTAAATGGCAAAAACATACGTATTACTGTGCCAGCAGGAGTATATGAAGGTTTACAAATCAAACTCAAAGGTCACGGACAAGAGGGCTATAACGGAGGTCCTAATGGCGATTTGTACATTACTTTCCACATAGAACCCGACGCTCAATTTGAACGCAATGGTAACGACCTGAAAACAACCGTAAATATTGACCTCTACACTGCTATGTTAGGCGGAGAGGTGCAAATAGATACTTTAAGTGGCAAGGTAAAAATGAAAGTAGCCCCTGAAACCCAAAACGGTACTACGGTGCGACTCAAAGGTAAAGGATTCCCCGTATATAAAGAAAAAGACAGCTTTGGCGACCTCTTTGTTACTTACCAAGTGCAGTTGCCTAAGCACCTCACTGAGAAACAAAAAGAATTATTTGAACAACTTAAAAATTCATAGTTATGGAAGAGAGAATATCAAGAGAAGACATCGTTCGTTTGTACAATATAGAAGTCACTTTTTTCGACGATTTAGCCTCCAGCGGGCTCATACAAACGGAGGTCATCAACAACACTACTTACCTTCATTATGACCAACTTTCGGATTTTGAACGCTTTACAAATTGGCATTACGACCTTGAAGTGAATATGGCAGGGTTGGAAATCATTCATCACTTGTTACAACAGATTGAAGAACTCAGAGGAGTAAAATTTGAATTAGCAAATTAACAAATTTTCAGAATTGCATTCTTACGCTCAAACCATAGCTTCTTACAAGTGGTAGTGAGGTATATTTTGGGCTATCAATATCATAAGTAGCTATTAACGACATACTAAGGTCATTCAAGCCTTTCATCTCAAATTTTCCCTTAAAATGATAAGTAAGGGCGGCTTCTTGCAAGCACACTTTCTTACCTGAGCGGGTTTTAAACAAGAAATTTAAATCAAAATCATTATAGTTCATTTTTCCGCGCCAACCTAATTGTGTATGAGGATAGGTAGCTGCAACAAGTTGGGTCTCCCAATAGAATCCTGGAGTTTTAGGGTAAGGATTGGGTTTTTCGCTAATGTAGCCTAAAACAAGTTCTACACCTTGTTTATTGATTTGATTGCGATAAAAAGTAACCCCAGCAGAGAGACAATCAAACAACCATTTGCTATCTAAACCTATCTCATAACACATAGAGCGTTCTGACTGCCAATCGTAAGGGTCTGTTATTGGGGTATAACCAGCACGCAATTTAGCATAACCTAATGTTCTTTCATTCATATCTAAAAATTGATGTAAGAGCATTGCTATACTTACTGAGGGAGTGAATAGGAGTTTATTATTGTCATAAATATGATTTAAATATTTTTCAGTACGTCCTGAAAGAGTAAGAAGCACTTTAGATTGCCAATCTACTTCGGTAATTGCAAAAGCAGCTTGGGTGTTACTCTCATCGTACAACGCTCCTAAATGTGTTTCTAAATTGAATTTAGGTAAGATTTTTTTATGATAGTCTAAGATGATATCAGCGTATTGTTGTTTATAAGTGGAGTGTGCTGTAATAAGATTGTTATCCATACGAAAATGCCCAGTGAAGGATAAACCTCTACCTACTACATAATTTGCCTTAGCTAAAAACATATAGCGGTCTTTCATTTCAGTGTATTGATTGTGATAACCGCTTGGAGTGCGCTCATACTGATGGATATAATTAGCTGAAAGATCTATGTTCAATTTATCATTCAACAAAGAAGTTGCATTGTGTAAATAGCTATTATAGCGATTATAGGAGTCGTTAGGCACAATACTTGTTGATTCTAAAGAAGCTAAAGAAGCATATATTCTATTTTTTGCTCCTTTCTTAAAGTTTTGTCCTCCTGAAAAACTCACTGCATTTTGGTATACATATCCCGTTCTATAAATATCTTCTGAAGAAAGTGGTTTTAACAACTCGGCTGATGAAGAGAAATTGACATTCAGTTTCTTACTTATAGATTTTTTAGTGCGAATAAGTACTACTCCATTAGCTGCTGATGCTCCATAAATAGCCGCAGCTTGAGTACCTGGCAAAACAGTAAGACTCCTTATATCCTCAGGGTTGAGATCGGAAGGATTGTCTATAGGTACTCCATCTACTATATAACGCACTTTGTTACCTCCTCTTATCTCTAAAGCATCGCGTTGTAGTAGTACCCCTGCAATCCTACCTTCAAGACTATTGAGAAAATTCATCTGTTTTACTTCAGTGAGTTCTTGACCTCCTATAGATTGTTGCGGGTAAGTAAATGTTTCTTCCTCTTTCCTTCGTTCTAATGAAGTGTAGAAAAGTATGCTCATAGGTCCATAACAAACTGTTCCCACACTTTCTTCTTCTAAAACAATTTTAAAGTGTTTTTTCTTAGCTTTACCTTCTATTTTTTTGTATTGTTTTTCATATCCCATAAAGGCAATTTCAAGTACATCACCTTCTTTTGCTTGGAGCTGAAATTTACCGTCTAAATCTGTCATCACCACTTGTGGAGGTTCTGTAGGAGGAGAAGTTTTTACAACTATTGGAACAAAAGAAATTGGATTTCTTTCTTTTGCATCTATCACACGCCCAGTGATATTTTTCACTTGGGCGTGTAAAGTTGCTCCTAATAGAAAAAGCAAAAGTAAGAGGTGATGTTTGTTCAGTTTCATTGTCAATTTTCTGGTGGAAATCTATAACCATTGCCAGTAGCACTATCAAAAGAAGCTCCTGAGGGCAGGCTGATTATAGGCATTCCATAAGACGACCAATCCCAGAGCCCTGTTTCGTCGTCGGTTACCTCTTTGGTATTAAAATCTATTTTTTTGCCGTTGAGAGGCAAATAAAGTTGTAAATCTTTGTTAGTAGGTAAAGTATGCCATAGGTTAGCTTTAAGTTCTTGTTGAGTAAGAGCTCTTCGCCAAAAGCGTAACTCTCTCAAGCGCTGGTTACTACCTGCTATATAGAGATTTCTAAGTTGTACAGCTCCTCCTTGTAACAATTGGGTAGCGACAGTTTTGCCATTTACAAAAGCACGTAAAGTGTTGCCATCATAAGTAAACGATAGAGCATACCATTTGTTTACTTGAGGAGCGAAAGCTGTTGTAGGAATTTCGAGAGCGGTAACGGTATTGAGTCGCACTTGTAATTGTCCGTTTTTAAACGCTATTTCTAATGGATTTGCTGTATTTTTATTGAGCCCTATGATAGGTACTTCACCAGTAAGACTTTCCACATACACTGTAGTTTCAAAACTCCACTGCTCAAAAACATTACTTGAAGAAAGAATTTCGGTAGGAAGTTACCGAAGTTGTGCCCATTTTGAACACTTTCCTATATATGTTAGGACGAATCACCAACAGCAAATGTTCTTGCCCATCAATTGCTTGTATGCTTTTTCTATTCACAATTTGCAATGGGAGAGCATACACTTCATCATTGTTAAAAATGAGATTCTTTATGGTAATTGTTATAGGAGTTTCTCTTTCACCTTTGCCAAAGACAATAATTTCATCAACTTTGTATTTATCAGCAGGCAACAATTTATAATTTACGCCATAGCGTTCATTATAATCAGCGAGATATTGCGCATCCCCTGTAAGGAGATCTGCAAATAGGTTTTTCTCAGCCGGATAGATGAGTTGAGCTTTTACGTTTTCTAAGTTGTTTTCTTGGTATTCTTGCACAAATACCTCTTGCGATTTATTGCCTACAAAATAAACCTTTTGGTCAATATTAGGATGAGCAATTTTTTCGGTAGTTTCATCTTTACAAGCTACTATTGAGAGCAAGCTGAGTATTAAAAATATTTTTTTCATCATTATAGAATTTTAGAATTGCATTTTTACATTTAATCCGTAACTTCTTACGGAAGGCAACATAAATTTATCATAACCGCTGCCATAAGTACCTACTGAAGGCACTATTTCGGGGTCGAATGGTGCTTTGTTATAGAGCATTAGCAGGTTGCTACCTACTAACGACACACTGAGATCTTTCAACCCTTTCACAATAAAACCTTCTCTAAAATGATAGGTAAGAGCAGCTTCTTGCAAGCGAATATTAGTAGCCGAATACTGATAATCGGTAGCAGTTCTATTAGCTACAAAAAGAACATAGTTAGCACCACGATTAGCTGCAGAGGCTTTAGAAACCCCATAACGATCAAAATAACGTTCCGTTTCTGAAAGAACTATTCCACCTAAACGCGCTTTGAACAAGAAATTTAAATCAAAATTCTTATAGCTCAATTTTCCTTTCCAGCCTAAGAGCCAATCAGGGTTTGTAGAGCCTAATTTATTGCCATTAGCATCGTATATATCGCCTATTTCACCTCCTTCACGCAAGGTGTACATACCATTGGTAATCTCACGAGGTAGGCTCAGTATCTTATTTTTATTAGTAGAAGCAATGATTTGAGTTTCACCTTTCAATGCTCTGTTATAAGTGTATCCAAGTGCTACTTCTACTCCTTGATTTTGTACCTCTCCCGCTTGTTGCCACAAAATGGGAACTAATTGATTGTTAGTACGGGTGTGATAGAATGTAGCATTCAATGAAAGATTGTTAAACCATCGGGTATCTAAACCTACTTCGTAAGAGGTGGTACGTTCTAATTGTAAATCAGCAGGGTAGTTAGGTAAAGTATACGAATCACCTATCCAAGCACGAGAAGTTTCGGCAACGCCTAACCCCGCATAGCTCATAGGGGCGGCTACTTGGCTGTAACCTCCACGCAATTTGGCATCTTTCAATATATCTTTATTTATATTTACAAAATTATATAACGGTATTGCTAATCCTATTGACGGACTGAAGACTGTACTTTCGCTTGTGTAAGGAAAATCGGATGGTTTATCAGCGCGACCTGAGAGAGTGAGGTATAATTTATTTTTCCAATCTATTTCAGCCATTGCAAAGAAAGCAGTATTGCTTCTTTTTCCCCATAACGGGTGAAAAATCGCCGTAGGAGCTGCAATATTGCTTTGAGTGAAATTGTTTACATTTGTCAGATTTCCTCTATAACCATCTACTTGAGTGTCATACCCTTCATAAGAAGCTCCTATATGAGCGTCTAAATACAAACCTAAAACCGTTTTATTATAATGAACGATAACATCGGCATATTGTTGTTTAAAGGTTTCTTTCCAATGAGCATAGTAACCGTTGGCAGCCGCATAAGCAGGAAGTGTGGTAGCATAACGCTTGTCGTCCATAGTAGAAGAAGTATTATCCATACGAAAACGAGCTGCCACTTCTAAATTATCCATAATTTTGTAGTTTGCTTTAGCTGAAAACATATAGCGATTTTTAGTAGCAGGACGCAAATTGCGATAGGCAATCCAATAAGGATTTTGGATATTTTCTCCTAAATTAGCAGGAGTATCAGGAGTCCCTGATCCCGCTATCCAATACTGTTTATCATAACCTGCTACAGCATCATAACGCTCAAAATAACGTTCTTGAGCAAATTGTTCACCTCTTGGATATAGATATAAACCTACTATAGGGTTGAAAGCGATGCCCGAAGCAACCTGATTGCGCTCATACTGACGGATATAGTTACCTGAAAGATCTATGTTCAACTTCTTCTTTAACAGAGAAGTGCTATTTTGCAAATAAGCATTATAACGGTTGTATACGCTATTAGGCACTATCCCTCCTGACTGCAAAGATGCTACTGAAGCATACGTTTTATTATTGCCACCTTCAAAATTAAATCCACCTGAAACATTTAGTGAATTTTGGTATATGTGACCTGTTCTATAAAAATCGTTGATATTGAAATTAGTACCCTTAGGTAAGGCTCGAGTAGAGAGAGAAGTGTATTGTCCTAACTCATTGCCATAGGTTTCTTGGAACTCAGGTTTTGTTAGTTTATTTACAAATTCTACTGAGGAAGACAAGTTAATATTGAGTTGATTGTCATTAGCCTTCTTAGTGCGAATAAGCAGTACCCCATTAGCAGCCGATGCTCCATAGAGGGCAGTGGCTTGTGCCCCTTGTAGTACTACGACCTCTGCAATGTCCTCAGGATTAAGGTCGGATATACCTTCGCTGGTATCTCTGCCATTGCCCCCAAACCCTCTTTCAGCTTGGTTGGCTATAGGCATTCCATCCACCACATAAAGCACATTGTTATCGCCAAAAAGCGAGCGAGCCCCGCGCATAGTAGCTTTAGTAGCCCCACCGATACCCGTCGCACTGCGCTGGATATGCAAACCCGCAACCCTACCATCAAGGCTATTTACAAAATTTGCTTGCTTGACTTGAGTGAGGTCTTTGCTTGATACAGCTTGTTGTAGATAGGTTAAACGATATGGGACTTTTTGGATCCCCAAAGCCATAGTTTTTGGAGGAATAGTAATAAAAGGGAGGATACAAAGGCCTATTTTTTCCTCTTTTAAAACCACCCTAAAATTGATAGTTTTATTTTTACCCTCTACTTTTCTTCTTTGGGTTTCATAGCCTAAAAAACTAAACTCAAGTATATCACCTACTCTAGCTTTGAGTTCAAACTTACCATCGATATCTGTAGAAACACTTTTAGAATTTTTTGATGAATTTGTGTTTTTAATAATTACTTCAACTGATGGTAGAGGCTCATTGTTCTCATCGAAAACTTCCCCTGTAATAGTTTTCATTTGAGCTTGGAGGGCTCCTGAAGTTAGGAGCAACAAGGTTAAAAGAAGTTGTATTTTCTGTTTCATAGCGATATATTTATAAATATACCCCGCAAAAATAATACTTCTTAGTTAAAAATACAAAATTTTTATATTTTTTTAACGTTTAAAAATGAATTTTGAGCATCAAACCTGTGTTTTTGGGTGTAGAAGGAGGAGCAGAATGGTAGAGCGACACATTGAGAAAATAGGCAACATCAAGCAAACCTCTTAAATTGTAACTAAGCGAAAGTTCTTGTAAGTGTAATTGTGTAGTGTCGGAAGTGAGCAGAGCTATAAGTTGCCAATTATTATCACTCATATAGGTTTGCCACCCCAAACGCCAAGATGTTCCTATTTCTTTTTCGTTAAATGAAGTGATGAACTTGTTGCGCCAAGTATATTGTTTGTAGTAGTATACCCCTCCTATTCTCATTTCTGCTCCTTCAGTTTGTAAGCGATTGTTGAGTAAGGAAGTATCTTCTAATGAAGTGCAATATAGGGTAGCATCACAAAAGAAACTACCCCACCATTCGGTTTCAAAACCTATTTCGTAAGAAGTATCTGCTCCCCAAGTGTAGGCCCCACGCAATTTGCTATTAGTGAGTTTTTTATTTCTCTTCTTTTGTAATTTTTTAAAGATGTGATGTGGTAACACTGAAGCTCCTATCGTAGGTCGCCAATACAAGGCGTTCGCTGAGCTTACTGTAGGAAAATCACGCCTTGCCGAAAAATATAGATAGGCTTTCTCATCATATTCTAAAGAAGTAAGCCCAAAAACAGCTGTTTTATCTCTTTCATAAGAAGTTCCTAAATGAGAATGGAGTAAAAAACCATAATCTAAATAGCATAGATAATTGAGCAACACATCGGTATAATAAGAAAGTTTTTCAGAAGGCAAAGAACGATTGTCTAACCTAAAATGAGTCCCTACATTAAAATCACTCCAATTTCTATAAGTTAGTGCTCCTGAAAAAGCATAGAAATTTTCAGGAGCTACTAATGTTTGTTGATTTTGGTGAGAATACCCCCCTGAAAGATCTAAATTCAACCCCGTTCTACCAATATAACTATTATGGCGAGCAAAGAGTTGATAGCGTTCATAAGGTGAAAATTGATTTTCTCGCCCTGATTGCAAGGAAGTAGCTGATAGATAGGTTTGATGCTCATCATTATTACCCATATATAAACTAATTGCATTTTGTGCAATTGTTTTTCCGTTGCTATAAACGCCCGTAGCCGATGAAAAATTACGTTTTGCTTCCCAGTTTTTTCTTATTTTAGTAGTAATTACCACAGCTCCATTAGATGCCTCACCTCCGTACAAGGCAGCTGCCGAGGCACCAGGCAACACTTCTATTTGTTGTATATTTTGTGGGGTTAGATACGCAATATCATCAGCATTTTGGCTTATAGGAATACCATCAACTACATAAAGCACCTTCCCTCCTCGGATTGTACTTGTACTTGCGTTGAAACTCAAGGCGCGTCCTTCCAAAACATCAGTCAATTGAACCGTAGGTAGCTCTCGATAATCTCTTGAATATATATTTTGTCCTTGATAAGGCAAGTTTTCCCAATATTCGCGAACACCAGGTGCCGCTGGAAACATCAATCGTGGAGCCCCTGGAATATCACAAAGCGTTTCAGTCTCTTCCTCTTTGAGAGTAATATTAATTTTTTTAGTATCTTCTTTGATAGTGCGTTCTATCTTTTCATAACCTAAAAAAGAAAATTCTAACACTTCACCTACAGACACTTCTATACTAAAATTCCCATCAAAATCGGCTATAGCTCCACGTTTAGTGCCTTTTACCCACACCGAAGCTCCAAACATAGGGATGTGCTCTTCATCTACTACTCTCCCTGTTACAGTAAGGGTTTGAGCCAATGAAGGTAAAGCAAAAAGCCCTAAAAAAGCAATTATAAGTATATTTTTTAGATTCATAGAGCAGAAATTTAAGGCAAAGATACAAAATAATTAGTAAATTTTAAAAATTAGAAAACTAGCAAATTAGTTTTTTTTTGCTATTTCAAAAAAATATTATACTTTTGCCTGATTTTTAGTTTATAAATAGAAAAAACAAGAATGGCTCGGTCTATTGATTCTTTTAACAAACGACGATTACTCACTTCCTATTTTTCGGTAATAGTGAGCATTACCTTAGTACTCTTCCTATTGGGATTCTTTGGTTTTTTAGTGTTCAGTACTAAAAAGTTAGCCAATCACTTCAAAGAACAAGTAACTGTTACTATCCTCATTAAAGACGAAGCTAAAAGTGCCGATATCGCTCAATTACAAAAAACACTCTCAGTAGCTTCATTTGTAAAATCATTGCGATTTATCTCCAAAGATGAAGCTGCTGAAACCTTTAGCAAGGACATAGGCGAAGATTTTGTGAGCTTCATTGGTACAAACCCCTTACAAAATGTTATCGACTTGAGCTTAAAAGCCGATTATGCTGAACCCGATAAAATGGCTGAAATAAAACGTGAATTAGAACAAAACTCTTTTGTATCGGAAGTAGTATACGATCAATCCCTCGTCGCTCTCATTCACGAGAACGTAAATAGAATAGGACTTATTACTTTAGTATTTAGCGCACTCTTCACCTTTGTATCGGTACTACTCATCAATGCTTCTATTCGCCTATCTATCTACTCTAAACGTTTTATTATCAAAACAATGCAATTGGTAGGTGCCACCCGTAGTTTTATACGTCGCCCGTTTATCCGCACTAATGTACGCTTGGGTATTTTGAGCGCTTTTCTCGCTATACTGCTATTCTACGGGGCACTCTTAGCAATTGTAAAATCATACCCTGAGTTTTCTATATTATTAGACAACACGATATTATGTATCGTTTTTATAGGAATTTTCGCTATGGGAATTCTCATCAGTTGGTTGAGCACTTATTTTGCTACTCAACGATTCTTAAACTTAAACACAAACGATCTCTACTATTAAATAAACAACAGATATGAAACATCATTCAACTTCTATATTCGGAAAGAAAAACTATCTCATAATGGGAATAGGATTAGCGGTAATCGCTATTGGTTTTATACTGATGAGCGGTGGCGGAAGCGACAACCCCGCAGTATTTGATACATCGATTTTTAATTTCAGACGCATTCACTTAGCCCCTGCTTTGGTGCTATTAGGCTTTGCTATTGAAATATATGCCATTTTAGTAAAACCTAACGAAGAAGAAAATACAAAAAAAAATGCATAAGGCTATGGTGATTGTAACTCTACAGCGCGAAAAGTGCATAGGATGTAACTATTGTGTAGAGATGGCACCAGAGCAGTTCCAAATGTCTAAAAAGGACGGCAAAAGTGTACTATTACGCTCTACCGAGAAAAAAGGTTTTTTTACACTCAAAAGTTATGACGATAGCATTTTTGAAGATTGTGAAAAAGCTCAAAAGGCTTGTCCTGTAAAGATTATAACTACTAAAAAAATATAATAACAATGAAGAAAATAGTATTATTATCAATATGTTTATTAGCTTCTTATAGTATAGAAGCTCAATATATAGGACTCAAAGCTGGGTACAACTACGCTACCCTAAAAGGCAACGTGAGTGACAGTGCTAGCTTTAAACCTTATCACGGTTATTTTGCAGGAATTACATTAGAGTTCCCGCTCTCTAATTTGTTCTCTCTACAAGTAGAAGGTATTTACAACCGACGTGGAGCAAATATCACCTCCAATACTTATGGCAAAGCTAAACTGAGTTTAGATTATATCTCTTTACCTGTGATGGCGCGCTTCAATGTAGGAAAAGGTATCAACTTGCACATAGGACCTCAGTTAGAATATCGTATCGACAAACCTAACTTTTACTTTGATGCAGGTACCGACCCTGTAACACGTGTAAAAGACGATGCATTAGACATTATCGATGGAGCAATGACTGTAGGCATTGGTTATATGACCGACTCTGGGTGGTTTTTTGAAGCACGCTGGGTACAAGGGCTCACCAGTATTTTTGAGTCAGACGAAACTAGTCTCACTCGCACAGGTATCAGTCCTGATTACAATTTCAAAAATAGGACACTTTCTGTAGGGGTGGGATATAGGTTTTAAATAACAAATAAATTAAGTAATAGGTTACAGATGATGAGAAAATTTATAATTATTATAATACTTTTTATAGGATTGTGGGGTTGTGAAAAAGAACGACGTGCACGCAATCCTTACTTGGGTGAGGTGCCTATTAATCTTGATGTTACAGAACTTGATATGCTAAGATATCGACTCCAAAGTATTGGTAATAGTGCTTTTATTTCTCAACAAGGGCTCAGAGGCATTTTTGTTACTTGTTATGGTGAAGGACGTTATTTAGCTTGGGAAGCTGCTTGTCCTAATCACTCTTTAGACGGCTGCTACAGCAGGTTATACAGCGTTAAAACCCCTACTGAAGAAGCTAATTATGAACTCCACGATTATACTTATGTAAGATGCTCTTGTTGCCATACAGTTTACAGTCTAACTACAGGTAATCCTTTTGTTTTAGGAAATATTGCTAAACCTTATCCTCTACTCAACTACAATGTTACTGTATCGGGAACCTCTGGTAAATATTCGTTAAAAATCCGCAATAACTAAATGCTCTCAAAATACTTTGAAAATACAAAGCCCATCACCTTTATCATAGTACTATTAGCACTTTTGATAGGCGATGGGCTATATCAATTTCAGATATTACAACAGCCTTTAGAGGTTGGGGCACATCTTTTATTTTTGTCTATCAACCTTACACTACTTCTATTTTCCTTAATATTACTGCACCAAATAGATAGATGGAATGAACTCACCGAAACTAAAAACAGTTATTCTATCGCCTTCTTCAGTATTTTAATAGTGCTCTTTCCTACTCTTTTTGACAATATAAAATTAGTAGGAGCTAACTTACTGATCATCATAGCTCTGTGGAGAGTACTTACCTTAAAAACTGGAGAGGGGATTCCTCAAAAGTTATTGGATACCTCCCCACTCATTATCTGTGCGAGTTTGCTATATCCTTGGGCATTGGTATTCATACTAAATGTATGGACTTCGCTATTGTTCTATGGGGCTGAGAAGCGCCGTTATTGGTTTATCCCCCTCTTAGCTCTTTTAGTAATTGCTTTATTAGGAGGGGCTATACTTATAATATTACAAATACCTTTTTCTTTTGATAGTTATTACAACTTAGTAACTACCGATATAATGCGATTATTACAACTTCCCTCCTACCCTATTGCCACAACAATTGCTTTAATGAGTTTAGGATTGTTATTTTTAGTATCAATAGTAGTGTATTATTTCAGAAGTACTTATCACAGCATTAGCTCAATAGTGGTAGTACAATTTTTATGGGTAGGTTTGCTTGTAGCATTTTTATCAAAAGAAGTGATTTATATTTTTGCCCCCATAGCCATACTTTTTGCATTGTATATCGAAAAAATACGACTATGGTGGCTAAAGGAAACTGTACTATGGATACTATTATCTCTGCCTGCTACAATACTCTTACTCCATTTTATTACCAAAAGCTAAATCGCCTGCATCACCTAAGCCAGGCACTATATAACCGTGATCGTTGAGGAGTGGGTCGATAGTAGCAATCCACAAGTGAGTGGTTTCAGGAAATTTATCTTCTAAATATTCTATCCCTTGTTGTGCCCCAATTACAGCAAATAAGTGTATTTCTTTAGGAGTTCCTAAAGGCTTCAAAGCGTTGAACACATTGGCAAACGAACGACCTGTAGCCAGCATCGGGTCGGCTAAGAAAAGTATTTTACCATCTAAAGAAGGAGAGGCAAGATATTCTACCATTATATCAAAATCGGTTTCGGAAGTGTGTTTGCGATAAGCCGATATAAAAGCATTATCTGCATTGTCAAAATAGTTCATCAAGCCTTGATGCAATGCCAAACCGGCACGCAAAATAGAGCAAATTACAATCTCATCTTTGGGTAATTGTACTTTTTTTTCACCTAATGGGGTAGTAATTACCTCAGTTTTGTAATGTAGAAATTTACTCATTTCATAACACAATACTTCGCCTATACGTTCTAAATTTTTACGAAAACGCATACGGTCTTTTTGGATATTTACGTCGCGCAACTGGGCGATAAATCGGTTTAATACAGAGGGCTCTTCGCCTAAATGGTGTATAATCATTGGTGTGGTAACTTTAATATTTTCAAGCCACAAAAGTAGTATATAATTTATTAATTTCCAAATTTGCTAATTTGCTATTTTATTTTTTGGCACGCTATTTGGGATAATCACAGCGAAACATTAAACAATAATTAAGCGTATGAAAAAAACAATCACTAAATTAACAGCTTTTATTGCTATAATGCTACTCACCACTACTGCTTATGCCCAAGAGTTTCACTTAGGAGCTAAAGCAGGTGCTAACTTAGGAAAATTGGATGGTGTTGCCTATAAGTAAAGGCTTCAAATTGGGATACCAATTGGGCGGCTTTGTAGAATATGACTTCAATGACAAATGGGGGCTACAAGGCGAGATTCTATTTAGCCAAACTAATACAAAGTTCCGTGATAGTTATCAATCAGTGTGGGATGAAAAGTTTGATAAAGAAAAGACTTTGAACTATGTAGGCGTACCTTTACTCTTTAAATACAATCCTAGTGGGTTGATTTCATTGCACGCAGGTCCGCAATTTAGTTTTCTTGCTAATAAAGATGATAGCACTTGGGAAAATGGTAAAAAACTTTTCAAAGATACCGACTTCTCGTTAGTTGCTGGTGCCGAAGTAAATTTAGGTCCGCTCTTTGCTTACGGTCGTTATGTATGGGGCTTTTCTGATATTAGCAATACCCTTAAAGAGAAAGCCACTACCCAACAAATTCAACTGGGTGTAGGCGTACGTTTTTAGACTTACGAATATATTAGTTAATTAGAAGATAGGTTTTAAGGATTAACAAGTATCACCTTAAACCCTATCTTGTTTTTTTTAATATAGCAGGTATTTTTTTCTTACTTCTTTAAATTTTCCTAACTCTTTTTGCCAGGTTTGGCGTATTTCAGCTTCAGTTTTACCTTCTATAATTTGTTTTTTGAGAGCATCGGTACCTGCTATTCTATTGAAAGAGGATGTGAAGAAAGGCATTTTTACCCCCTTACTTTGTTCAAAAGCTTTTTTAAGCCAAGAAAGATTGAGTTGGTTTAAGCGAGGTGTTTTGCTCAAATCTTCACCATAACACAATTTCCCATTAAACTTTGGATTTTTATCTCCTGCATTAGGGTGGGGTGTAAAACTAAATGTACTTTTCGCAAAATAAGGTGAACCATAAATTTGAAACTGCTGAGAAGTACCACGCCCCATACTCACATTAGTTCCTTCAAAAAAACACAAACTGGGGTATAAGTTTATCGACATATCATTAGGCAGATTGGGCGATGGTTTTACTGGTAGTCTATAGGGTGTTTGGTGAGTATAGTTCGCTAACGGAATCACCTTTAAATCAGCAGTAACACCTTCGTGCAACCACTTTTCACCATTAATCATCTGAGCGTATTCACCAATAGTCATTCCGTAGACCACAGGCACAGGGTGCATCCCAATAAAACTCTTAAATTGTGGTTTCAGTACTGGCCCATCAATATAATGTGCATTAGGATTAGGGCGATCTAACACTATTATAGGAATATGCTGCTCGGCACAAGCCTCCATTACATAGTGTAAAGTAGAAATATAAGTATAGAAACGCACACCTACATCTTGTAAATCGAAGAGTACGAGGTCTACCTCTTTCAGTTGTTCAGGGGTAGGCTTTTTATTTTTACCATAGAGTGAAATGATAGGTAAGCCCGTTTTAGAATCTTTGCCATCTTTTACCATTTCACCCGCATCAGCTTCTCCTCTAAATCCGTGTTCGGGAGCAAAAACCTTACTGATGTCTATTTTTTTCTTTAATAGGGTATCTATTAAATGTACATAATTACCTTTTTCAGTCTTCACAATTCCTGTTTGGTTAGTGACTACAGCTATATTTTTTGCACGCAAATCCTTAATATAAAGATACATTCGGTTTGCGCCTACAACTACTTCTTTTGTCTGTTTTTCAGCTTTTTGCACAGAAGAGTAGTCTTGCGATTGTCCATTATTTTTGCACGAAATGAACGTACATAAGAAAAAAAGTGTAATTTTGGCACTTCTAAAAGGCATTATTGTTTTGAATGTTGAATATTTCATAGCAAAAAGAGTTATTTTCTCAAAAGGGGACAAAGGTACAATTTCTTCTCCAATTATCAAAATGGCAATAGCTGCTATTGCTGTAGGAATGGTGATGATGCTCATCGCTATTGCTACGGGTATTGGTTTGCAACAAAAGATTAGAGAAAAATTAGTAGTTTTCCACGGTCACATACAAATTTTCGATTACGGCAGTAATTGCTTCACAAGTTACTACCAAACCTATTAGCATACAACAGGATTTTTACCCTAATTTTTCAGCAGTGCCCGAAGTTACTCATATTCAAGCAGTAGCAACCAAAGGAGGAATTATCCGTACCGAGAATACTTACGAATCCATTCTCGCTAAAGGTGTAGGGCAAGATTACAATTGGTCACTTATTCGCGATTTTATTACCGAAGGGCGCACTCCTAATGTATCAAGTGAAGAACTGACCGATGAGATACTGATGTCCACCTATTTAGCTAACAGACTGCATCTTAAACTCGGCGACCACTGCCAAGCTATCTTCTTAAAAGACGAAGCTGCTCAAGCTCCTAACCAACGCAATTTTAAAATTGTAGGTTTATACAACAGTGGTTTTCAAGAGTTTGACGCATCGTATATCTTCACTGATATTCGTCATATTCAAAAAATCAACAAATGGAAAGCTGATGAGATAGGCAATTTTGAACTTTTTATCAAAGATTTTGATCGTATTGAGGCAGTAGGCAAACAGGTATACGGCAAAATTGGTACTTTCCTCGATTCACAAACAATTATTCAAAGATTTCCTTTTATTTTTGAGTGGCTCAGTATGTTCGATTTTAATATTTACCTCATCATCGGGATAATGATAGTTGTAGGTGGATTTAATATGATTACAGCTATTCTCGTGCTCATTTTAGAGAAAACCCCAATGATAGGAACTCTGAAAAGTTTAGGAGCTTCTGACCGCAGTATTCGCAAGATTTTTTTATATAATGCTACCTATATCATAGGTTTAGGTTTATTATGGGGTAATATTTTAGGTTTCTTACTATTGTGGTTACAGCAGCGTTACAGTATTATCAAGTTAGACCCAGCAACCTATTATGTAAGCGAAGTACCTATTGCTTTCATTCCCTTATGGGTAATATTGCTCAACATAGGGGTCTTGTTGTTGTGCTTACTAATGTTGCTCATCCCTACCTATGTGATTACCAAAATATCACCTACTAAATCGATGAAATTCTCCTAATTTCTAAACTTAATTAATTATAATCTATATGAAACACTTTTTGTTAACTTTAGTACTTTTTTCAGTAGCAACTTTGGCAATGGCTCAAAGCCCAAACATTTTAGATCCTGCTTATCAAAACAGCCGCCCTAATCCTTGGACTTTTGGAGGAAATATAGGCTTTAGCTATTCTTATGGCTTAGGGGTAGATATATCACCACGTGTGGGGTATAAAATCACCGACGATTTAGAATTAGCCGCTATTGTAAATGGTTCACTACAACACAGTGAGTATTTTCGTAGCCTTTCAGTGTCAGTAGGTCCTGCTTTATCATACTATATAGGAAGGGTAGCCTATATAAGCACTAGCTATCAGCATTATTTCATCTCTCAAAAACACAAAACTACCAATATGAAATATAATACCGAAGAGGACGCTCTTTATATCGGGGGAGGATATATGCAGAACTTAGGAGGCAATGTGTATGTGCAAATAGGCGCAAGCTACAATGTGCTCTATAAAAAAGACAAAAGCATTTTTAGCACTGGTTTTATACCCAATATAGGTGTTGTTATAGGGTTGTAATTGGCTAATTGACAAATTATTCATACCTTTGCGCCCTCAATCACTATAAATAATGACAAATACAGGAAAAATTGAACTAATGGCTCCCGCTGGAAACTTCGAGTCACTACAAGCAGCAATAGATAACGGTGCCGACTCAGTATACTTCGGGGTAGACCAACTCAATATGCGTGCAAGAGCAAGCATTAACTTCACCATTGCCGAC
Source organism: Capnocytophaga sp. oral taxon 326 str. F0382 (assembly GCF_000318295.1). Taxonomy (NCBI): domain Bacteria; kingdom Pseudomonadati; phylum Bacteroidota; class Flavobacteriia; order Flavobacteriales; family Flavobacteriaceae; genus Capnocytophaga; species Capnocytophaga sp. oral taxon 326. The sequence continues at coordinate 15,735 of NZ_KB291450.1, read as the reverse complement.
CTTGACGAAATTGCTCGCCGTTGTGCTCCTAAAGGCATCCGCACCTACCTCACCCTCAACACTATCATCTACGACCACGATCTTTCTATTATCAAAACACTACTTGATGCAGCAAAAAAAGCAGGGCTTACTGCTGTGATTGCAATGGATCAGGCTGTAATAGCCTACGCCCGCCAAATAGGAATGGAAGTGCATATCTCTACTCAAATCAATATCACCAATATCGAAACCGTGCGTTTCTACGCTATGTTTGCCGATACGATGGTGATGAGTCGTGAGCTCAGTTTGCGACAAATAAAAAAAATATGTGAGCAAATAGAAAAAGAGCAAATCAAAGGTCCTTCAGGCAATCTAGTAGAAATAGAAATATTTGGGCACGGGGCACTTTGTATGGCAGTATCAGGCAAGTGTTATTTGAGTTTGCACTCTCACAATTCTTCAGCTAATAGAGGTGCTTGCAAACAAAATTGTCGTAAAAAATACACCGTAATCGACCAAGAAAGCGGTTTTGAAATAGAACTTGACAACGAATATATGATGTCACCTAAAGACCTCTGTACTATCGACTTTCTCGACCAAGTAATTGATACTGGCGCAAAAGTATTGAAAATTGAGGGGCGTGGACGCGCCCCAGAATATGTAGCTACTGTAATTCGCACCTATCGTGAAGCTATTGATGCCTATTACGCAGGTACTTATTCTAAAGATAAGTTTGAAGGATGGATAGAGACTCTAAAAACTGTATATAATCGTGGCTTCTGGGGAGGTTATTACTTAGGACAAAAATTGGGTGAATGGAGCGAAAACCCTGGTTCTAACGCTACCCAAAAAAAAGTGTATATCGGGCAAGGCAAGCACTACTTCCCTAAAACGGGTATCGCTGAATTTGCTATTGAAGCCTTTGATATAAAAATAGGCGACAAAATCCTCATCACAGGCCCCTCTACTGGTGTGCAAGAGCTTGAGCTTACCAGTATGATGGTCAATGATGTCCCTGCCGAACGTGCTAAAAAAGGCGATTCTTGCACTATAAAAACTAATTTCAGAGTGCGACTATCTGATAAACTCTATAAAATAGTAAAAAATAACTAATAATGAACACACTACAAGCAATTATAATTGCCATTATCGAAGGTCTCACCGAGTATCTTCCTATCTCATCTACAGCACATATGGGCTTTACAGCATCTCTTATGGGTATCCCCGATGACGAATATTTGAAAATGTTTCAGGTATCTATACAATTTGGTGCTATTCTCTCAATTGTAGTGCTATATTGGCGTAAGTTCTTCAACTTTACTCAATGGCAATTCTATTTCAAATTAGCTTGTGCCGTAGTGCCTGCTCTTATACTTGGCAAACTCTTCGACGACAAAATAGAAGCCGTTTTAGGTAACCAAAAAGCCATTGCTATTACACTTATCATAGGAGGAATAATGTTATTGTTTGTAGACAACTGGTTTAAAAACCCTACCATTCACGATGAGAAGCAAATCAGTGTAAAGAAAGCTATAACCATTGGCTTTTGGCAATGTTTAGCAATGATGCCAGGCACCTCGCGTTCGGCAGCCTCTATCATAGGTGGGATGACCCAAGGACTCACACGTAAAGCTGCTGCCGAGTTCTCCTTCTTTTTAGCCGTCCCTACAATGCTTGCCGTAACTGTATATTCTATTTTCTTGAAGAAATGGGGGAATGCCGAAGAAAAAGGTTACGAGTTGATAATGAAAACCGATGAGAGTTTTTGGCTGTTTATTATAGGTAATGTAATAGCTTTTGTAGTGGCTATGATAGCTGTAAAATTCTTTATCCATATCCTCACAAAATTCGGCTTCAAAGTATGGGGCATCTACCGCATCATAATCGGAACTGCATTGCTAATCTATTTCTCTATAAACTAACTACTGATACACCTAAAATGAAAATATTATTTCTGACAATAGCTTTTGTTTGTCTGCTCATTCACTCTATAAAAGCTCAGACAGATAGTTTATCAGTAATGGATGAGCAAGGAATCGTAGCCGACACTTTGCGCAGTGATGCGGAGAAACCACAACTCAAACAAGTAATTTTACCTGCTTCTCTCATTACCTTAGGAGTAATTTCTAATGCTACCTACATAAATCGCTATGTACAGCGCCACGTTTATAATTATTCTGGCGGCCATAAGTTACGTATTGACGACTATATACAATACGCTCCCATTGTAAGTGTTTTTGCTTTTAGCAACTTAGGCGTAAAAGCTAAACACACCGTCAAAGAACGATTGATTATAGGAGCTACCGCCTATGCTATAATGGGGGCTTTGGTAAACGGAGTGAAATACACTGCCAAAATACAACGCCCTGATAGTAGTGCTTTCAACTCCTTCCCTTCAGGGCATACAGCAACTGCTTTCACAGGAATGGAAATCCTATGGCAAGAATATAAAGATGAAAATGTGTGGGTAGGTATCAGTGGCTATGTCTTTGCTACTACGGTGGCAACCTTCCGCTTATACAACAACCGCCACTGGATAGGTGATGTATTAGGAGGAGCAGGGATAGGTATCCTTAGTGCAAAAGCAGCTTATTGGCTCTTCCCTTATACTTCGAAACTGCTCAAACGTAAAGAAAAATCATCCATACAAATGGCTCTCTACCCCGTTTATTCTGATGAAATGAAAGGTGTAGGGCTAACCCTATTCCACTAAAAAATAGCTTCTAATGGCAATTATTACCACTATATTAAACAAAGTACCCCGACCTTGGCTCATCAAATTGAGCTATTGGGTGCGCCCCTTTTTATCTTTCTATCTACGAGGTAAAAAATATCAAGACCCCATTGACGGATATACTTTTAGAAAATTCTTACCCTATGGCTATGGCAAAGCACGCCCCAATGTGCTCTCCCCCTCTACCCTATCATTAGAACGCCATAGGTTGTTATGGCTCTATCTCACTCGCGAAACAGACTTCTTTTCCAAACCCTTAAAAGTACTACACGTAGCTCCCGAGCAAGCCTTCTATAAACGATTTAAAAAGCAAGCTAACCTCGATTACCTCACAACCGACCTCTATTCGCCTTTAGCTGATGTAAAAGCCGACTTATGTGCCCTCCCTTTCGAAGATGAAAACTTTGACGTGATATTTTGCAATCACGTGTTAGAACACATCCCCGATGATACCCAAGCAATGCGAGAACTCTATCGCGTGATGAAAAAAGGTGGTTGGGGCATTTTTCAAGTACCACAAGACTATAACCGAGCAGTTACTTTTGAAGACAACAGTATCACCGACCCCGAAGAGCGTACACGTATCTTTGGTCAGTACGACCACGTGAGAATATACGGAATGGATTATTTTAACAAACTCCGTGGCATAGGTTTTGAGGTAGAAGAAATACACTATGCTTCTAAATTATCCACTGAAGAAATTGAACGCTACCGCATTGTAGCAAATGAAATCATTCCTCTGTGTAAAAAGAGGTAATAGAGAGAAAAATAACAACACTTAACTCCCTTGTTGCTAAAGAGTTGTTAAAAATGTTAAGAAAAATATAAAAAAATAATTGCAAAAATACTTGCAGATTTAAAAAATAGCTGTATCTTTGCCCTGCATTTATAAAAAAATGAAATATTTATTATTGAGTATCCCCCTACTTTTTGTAGGTTGCCAAACTGAAAAATTACACTTTATAGAAGGTGAAGCACAAGGTTCTACTTATCATATTAAATATATAAGTAGTAGTAATGAAAACTTACAGCCCGCTATCGATTCTATTTTACAGGTGATAGACCAATCTATGTCTACCTACAAGCCAGATTCTGATATTTCTAAAGTCAACAACGGAGATACCACTGTGGTAGTAGACGAGCACTTTAGAAAAGTTTTTGAAGCTTCTAAACAAATATGGCAAGAAAGTGAAGGTTTGTTCGACCCTACTGTAGGAGTATTAGTAAATGCTTGGGGATTTGGCAAACAAAAAATAGCCGATAAAGATCTCCCTACCGATGAAAAGATAACAGAACTTAAAAAGTATGTAGGCTTTAATAAAGTACAACTTACTGATAATAATCATATCAAAAAGGAGTACCCTGAAATATTGTTTGATTTCAATGCCATCGCCCAAGGCTATACCTCCGATGTCGTAGCTGCCTTTCTTAATTCCAAAGGTATTGAAAACTATATTGTAGAAATAGCAGGTGAGATGTTCTTAAAAGGAAAAAATACTTTAGAAAATAAAGAATGGACAATAGGTGTTGAAAACCCTATCAAACCCTTAGATGAAAGAGAGCTAATCACTACTATACAATTTAAAAATCAAGGGCTTGCAACTTCTGGTAATTATCGCAAAGTATGGATGGATAGCAACGGACGCAAATATGTACACTCCATCAACCCCATTACAGGGCGTGCTTCCCAAAGTGATGTACTCAGTGCTACTGTAGTAGCTCCTTCCACTATGTACGCCGATGGTTATGCCACAATGTTTATGGTAATGGGAATGGAAAAAAGCAAAGCTTTCTTAGCAAAACACCCTAATTTAGCTGTACTTTTAGTATATAGCAACGATAAGAATCAAGAACTTACTTTTAAAACCCAACCTTTTGAAAAATTAGAAAAGAAACAATAAAATTTAATAGACTAAAATATCAATTTTTAAATATATGCAAATATGAACAGAAAAATTTTAACATTATGCTTGGGGGCTTTGCTCTTATTTTCTTGTGATAACACAAAGAAAACCCCAAAACTTTATGAAGTAGAAGGGAAAGGTGGTAGTGTAGCTTATCGCGTGAAATACATCTCTACCGATAGTACTGACTTGAAGCACAGTATCGATTCTCTTGTAAAAGTAGTAGATCTCTCTATTTCTTCTTACAATCCTGAATCTATTGTATCAAAAATCAATCAAGGGATTGAAACTACTAAAGTAAACGATCACTTTAAGAATGCTTTTGCCACTGCACAGAAAGTATGGAAAGAAAGTGGAGGATTTTATGATCCAACTATAGGAATTCTTGTGAAGGCTTGGGGGTTTGGTAAAGAACCCATCCAACCTATTTCTAAATTACCTACAGAACAACAAATCGACAGTTTGAAAAAATATGTAGGTTTTGAAAAAGTTCACATTAGCAATGACGATTATGTAAAAAAACAAAGTCCAGCTATCCAGTTAGACTTAACTTCTGTACTAAGAGGTTATACCGTTGATGTAATTTCGGATTTCTTGAAATCTAAAGGCATTGAGAATTTCTATGTAAAAGTAGATAGTGAAGGCATTGTGCTTGGTAGGGATATTGTGAACAATACTCCTTGGAAAGTAGAAGCTGAAGATCCTTACGAACTAAATAATAATTACCAAGAAGTAATTCTAAACCTTAATAATGAATCAATTTCTACTGATGAGAACTATCGTAGAGTATGGATTGATGGAAATGGCAAACGCTTTGTGCACATTATCAATCCTTTTACTGGTCACCCAATGACAGGAGAAATGCTCAGTGCCACTGTAATTGCTAAAACAGCTGTAGAATCAGATGCTTACTCTACTATGTTTATGATCATAGGACTTGAAAAAAGCAAAGAGTTCTTAGCTAAACACCCTGAACTTAAAGCTTTATTAGTATATAGTGATCAAAACAATGAGGTTAAAACTTACAAAACTCAGAACATAGAACCTCTTATTGTAGCTGTAGCACAAAATTAATTGAAAGTAAAATAGAAATGAAGGGGACTGCTTGACAACTCAAACAGTCCCCTTCTAAATTGCTAATTATTAATTGATATGATTGGAATTATTGGTGCAATGGAGCTTGAAATCAACACCTTAAAAGCTTCCATTGAAAATTGTAAAGAAACAAAAATAGGGCGCTTTGTATTTTATGAGGGAAAACTCTGCGGTAAAGAGGTAGTGATTTTACTATCAGGGATAGGAAAAGTAAGTGCCGCAGTAGGTACTACCTTGCTTATAGAGCATTACCACCCTTCACTTATCATCAATACGGGAACCGCTGGAGGATTGGACAATACTTCTGTACACGATTTAATCTTAGCTACCGAAGTGCGTCACCACGATGTAGATGTAACAGCTTTCGGTTACGAAATAGGACAACAAGCGCAAATGCCTCCTGCTTTCAAAGCTGATGCCCAGTGGAATGAAAAACTAAGATCTGTAGCCTCTGCTCATCAGTACATTTTACATTACGGACAAGTAGTAAGTGGTGATTCATTTATCTCAGACCCTAAACGTTTTGATGAAATTTCACTTAACTTTCCTAAAGCTAAAGCTGTAGAGATGGAAGCTGCTGCCATTGCACAAACTTGCTATATGCTAAATATCCCTTTTGTGATGTTACGCGCTATATCTGATAAGGCAGGCGAGGGCAACGCTATTTCCTATAACGAGTTTGTAGAGGAAGCAGGACGTATTTCAGCTTCTATAGTTGAAGCTTTCTTATCAAGCTGCTAACATCCTATTTAGTGTAAAAATCAACTGTTTTGCGAATCGCACGTTCACATACAGGGCAAAAACCCTTCGGATCGTTAGATTTCATTCGGCAATCTTGCATAGGACTATAAACCCCTTTACTAGTATACCCTCCGCCTTCAAAAGCACCGAGGGTATTTTTGTATTTCGAGATACGAGGAGTAGGAATAGGAGTTCCTTTTTTTACCATATCTTTCCACTTGCTCTCAAAATTCACTAAGGTAGTGATGTTTTCTTCCCAAGGCTCTATCTTAGGGTCATAAGTTTCTTGAAAAGTAGGATCCCAATCGTAGTAATATTCATCAGCTAAGCCCACAAAACCGTGTCCAAATTCGTGTATGTACACTTTTTCGGAGAGTTCATTATCAGCTGAGGCTAAATTGAGGTGATTATAAAAAGCTCCACCTCCATAAGTAGATGTATTTACCAATACATAAATTTGGTCATAAGGCACAGCTGAGGCAGCATCAGCAATGGCTTGCATACTATTAGTAGTAAGATAACGCTCTTGATTAAACGTATAGAAAGACGCGTTAAATGCTGTATTTTTATAAATATGTTTTCCTAGTACATCGGTACCACTTTCTTTAGAGGGCACTGCAATGGCATAGACATTAAAATCTTTTTTGAGTTTATCAAAAGGGGGAATTGTGAACATATAGTCCGTCATACGTTGTGCATCGGCGTAGAATTTTTCAGTTTCAGTAACTGTATAACCTTCTGCTAAAATCACAATATCCACTTTTTTAGCTGCATTGCCATTGTTGAGCAATTGCTTTATAGGGTAGCTGGGTTGTGTTTCTTCAATAATAAAATAATCATCTGGAGATAATTCTTTAGTAGCAATAGTGTGAAATACTCCTTGTTTATCGCGTTTATCGAGATGCAAAAGGAGTTTTTTAGTAGGAAAAGGCAATTGCATTGCGTGAGCAAAAAGGCGTTTTTCAGCTTTTGCTTCTTCAAGAGTAGCCCATTCATTAGCTAAAGAATTAAACCCCTTTGAAAATACTAATTGAGTACCATCAAACACTTGCAGACGAAAATTCCCCAAATTAGGAGCAATGAGGTGTGAATGTGAACCTCCCCAATATGGTTCTTTCTTTAGCTGACCAAAAATTACTTCTGTTTTTTGGGCATCAGAGAGTAAGTTAAAGTCTATACGAAGACTTTTATCGAAGGTAAAAACCGTGCTATTTTGAGCGAAAATAAACTGCGTGAGAAAAAAAAGTAAAAATAAATGCCTCATATTTAGTTGATATTAAAAATTATTTACTACATTTGCACTGATTTTAGTTAGAGATGGTAGCTTTTCAGCTGCCAAAGATAATAATAAAAACATTCATACCAAAACAAAATGGAACATATCGCTGTATTTAGAATGTCGGCAATGGGTGATGTAGCCATCAGTGTACCTGTTGTAACGGCCTTTTCTGAGCAATATCCTGACGTAAAAATTACCTACCTCACACGTCCGTTATTTGCTCCAATGTTTTCTCATCTACCTAATGTAGAGGTTTTTAGCCCTGAACTCAACGGTAAACACAGTGGCTTAATGGGTTTGTATAGGCTCTATAAAGAGCTAAAAGCAAAAGGAATTCAGGGAGTGGCTGATATTCATAATGTATTACGCACTAATATCCTTAAACTTTTTTTTAAAGGCTCTAAAATACCTTTTAAACAGATTAACAAAGGCAGGAGAGAAAAGTACGCTCTTACACGCTATAAATTTAAAGTTTTTGAACCGTTAAAACCTTCGTACCAGCGATACGCCGATGTATTCGATGCCCTAGGTTTCCCTATTGATTTGAGCGACGACTATTTGCTCCCTCCTACCCCACTGAGCGAACCTGTAGAAAATTTGCTAAATGGAAGTGAGTTGCACATAGGGGTCGCACCTTTTGCATCCTTTATAAGCAAACAATACCCTTTTGACAAAATGTGTGAGGTGATTGAAAAACTCTCTCAGCGCTACCCTAATAGTATGATTTACATCTTTGGAGGTGGCAAAGAAGAAGAGCAAAAAGTAGCTCAAATTCAGTTGCCTAATACCGAAAATATGGTAGGTAGGCTCTCGTTCAAACAAGAATTAGAACTCATTTCTCATTTGGATATAATGATAGGAATGGACAGTGGTAATGCGCACCTATCAGCAATGTATGGAATTCCAACTATTACTCTTTGGGGAGTTACACACCCTTACGCAGGCTTTTATCCGTATGATCAACCTAAAGAGAATGCCCTTTTAGCCGATAGAACACTATATCCGCTCATTCCTACTTCAGTTTATGGAAAAAAATACCCAAAAGGCTATGAAAAAGCCATAGAAACCATTTCAGTAGAAATGATATTAAACAAAGTAGAACAAATATTAAATGTATTATGAAAAAAATTATGACTTTTATGATGACTGCTCTATTAGTAGGAGTAGTGTATTGCCAAAAAAATACTAATGGCGAAAAAGAAATCAAAACTGAAGACCGAAAAGTAGCTGCTTATGAGTCAGTCGAAGTATCGGGAGCTTATCATCTTGTGCTCACAGAAGGCGAAGGTGGTGCTTTAAAAATTAAAGGACAAAAAGAGGTACTTCCGTATTTGAAAACAAGTGTATCAAATAAGGTACTCTACGTGAGTATAGACAATAAATACAAACTAAAAACTTCATTAACAGTATATGTACCCATTAATACTTCTTTGAAAAAGATAGTAACAAAAGGTGCTGTTGATGTTTCTACACAAGGAAAACTAAAAGTAGGTGAGTTACAGCTCAAAATAGAAGGCAGTGGCGACCTCGATGCTACTGTAGAGGCTACCGCTCTTGATGTACAGGTAGCTGGAGCAGGCGATGTAGATATAACAGGTACAGCCGAACGACTCAATGCCGTAGTAAAAGGAGCGGGCGATATAGACCTTAAAAATCTCATCGCTAAAAAAGCTACTTTGCGTATAGCGGGCGCTGGAAACATTTCAGCTCACGTAACTGAAGATGTAGACGCTTCTATAGCAGGCGCAGGTGGCATCACTGTAAAAGGTAATCCGCCTGTATTTAAGAAAAGTGTAAAAGGTATAGGGCGCATCAAAATAGAAGAGTAGGATGTGTTTATGAAAAAAATAATGATTATCAATGGGCCTAACCTCAACTTGTTAGGAACTCGTGAACCTGAAATTTACGGCTCTCAAACTTTTGAAGCGATATTAGCCGAGTTACAAACTAAGTTCCCTCAATGTGAATTGCTCTACTTCCAAAGCAATCACGAGGGAGCTCTTATTGATAAAATTCACGAAATAGGCTTTACTTTTGAAGGAATAGTGCTCAATGCTGGCGCTTATACCCACACTTCTATCGCTTTAGCTGATGCTATCAAAGCTGTTAAAACTCCTGTAATAGAGGTACATATCTCCAATACTTTTGCCCGAGAAACTTTCCGTCATCATTCTTATTTATCAGCAGTAGCCAAAGGTGTGATTGTAGGGTTGGGAATAAAAAGTTATGAATTAGCAATACGAAGCTTTATCGACTAAATGAAGAAATATCTACTTAAAACGCTGAAATACTTAGGAATAGTAGTGGGATTACTATTAGCCTTTGTAATTGTTTTCCCAATGCTCTACCCCGAGTATGTTACCGAAAAAATAAAGAAACTAGCCAACGACAACCTCAACGGTGAACTGAACTTCTCTAAGGCAAATCTCACTTTCTTTACCCATTTTCCCTCTCTTACCCTTAACTTAGACGATGTACTCCTCAAAGGGTCAGCTCCCTTTGAGAACGACACTTTAGTATCGGTAAAACGACTCTCTTTAGGGATAGATGTGAAGGAATTGCTCTTCTCTAAAAAAATTGATATAGAGGAGATTTATCTTAAAAATGCTTTTGTTCATATCCAAGTAGACAAACAAGGAGGAGCGAGTTATAATGTGTACAAATCATCAGAAGAAACTACTGACGAAGGAGATGATGACGCTCGCGTAGATTTACAACGCATTGAATTAAAAGATACTCGATTGATTTATGACGATAAATCTACTGGTATTTACATTCAAGCCAACGGCTTTAACTACTTTGGAAAAGGAGGTTTAGAAGAATCTATTTTTGATTTGCGCACCAAAGCCCAAATACAATCATTAGATTTTATCTTTGGTGGTGAAACTTATCTAAAGGACAAACACGTAAATGCAGAGCTTATCACTCAAATCAACACGCATTCATTATCATTTATATTTCAGCAAAACGATTTGAAAATAAACCAATTACCCGTAGACTTCAAAGGAAAGTTAGACTTCTTGAGCAATGGTTATGACCTCAATTTCGAAATCAATTCTAAAGATAGCAATCTCAACGATTTCTTTACAGCTTTGCCCCCTCAGTTTACCCAATGGCATAAGAAAGCTACCCTTAAAGGAAAAACTGACATTTTCTTTTCAATGAAAGGAAAATATATTGCTTCACAAAACCTGAGTCCCGATATTTTCTTTAAAATGAAAGTGAGAGACGGCTATGTAGGCTATGAAGGTGTGCCTGCACCAGCCGAACATCTCTTCCTAAACATAGAGACGAGTCTGCCCTCTTTAGATGTGAATAAAGTAGGGGTTAAACTCGATTCTATCTATTTTACAATTGGCAAAGAATATTTTTCGGGTATCTTGAATTTAAACGGTATCAATCCCCCAGTGATTGATGCTAAAGTGCGTGCAAACATCAACGTAGCAAACGTAATGCACTTATTGGATATGAAAGATTTAGAGGTAAAAGGAATACTTTTAGCCGATATAAAATCTAAAGGAACGTATGCCCCAGAACAAAAGCTATTCCCTATTACCAAAGGTAATTTAGAATTTTCGGAAGGTTATGTAAAAACACCTTATTACCCCAATCCTATCACCAACATACATTTTAAAGGCAAAGTGGAGAATACTGATGGCAGTATGAAAACACTAGCGTTACAACTCAACCCTCTCAATTTTCTTTTTGAAAATAAGCCTTTTACAGTGAATTTAGCAATGGAAAATTTTGACGATATTCACTATGATATCCAAGCAAAAGGTGAACTCAACATTGCTAAGATTTATAAAGTATTCTCACAAAAAGGCTTGGAATTAGAAGGTTATGCCAATGCCGATGTATCGCTAAAAGGTACACAGAGTGATGCCACCAATGGGCGTTATCACTTATTGCAAAACAAGGGTAGCATTGAACTTCGCAATATCAAAACAATATCAGAATATTTACCAAAACCATTTATTATTCAGCAAGGACTTTTCAGGTTCCAGCAAGATGATATGCGCTTTACTAATTTCCGTGCTACTTATGGTAAATCCGATTTTTTGATGAACGGACGAATGAGTAATGTCATCAACTTTTTGTTCTCTAAAAATCAGATACTGAGAGGTAATTTTTCAGTAGTCTCTAACTATATTGATGTTGATGAGTTTATGTATGCTTCCCCTGCTTCCTCACCAGAAGAAACAAAAGATGAAACTACTACAACCCCAACACCTACTGTTACTTCTGAAAAAGGGGTAGTGATAGTACCTAAACCTTTTGACTTTAACCTAAATGCTAACCTGAAAAAGGTAGTTTTTCAAGGGCTTGACATTCTCAACCTCAAAGGAAGTACGCAACTAAAAAGAGGTACTTTAGCCCTGAAAAATGTAAACTTCAACGTTATAGGAGTTACCGCTCAAATCAATGCTAAATACGGCGATGAAACCCCTAAACGCGCTCATTTTAACTTTGATATCAAAGCTGAAAACTTTGATGTGCAACGCGCTTATAAAGAGGTCAAACTCTTTAGAGAAATGGCTTCAATGGCTAAAGATGCACACGGTATTGTTTCTTTAGATTATAAAGTAGCTGGAAAACTCAACGATGAGATGTTACCTATCTACCCCTCACTTAAAGGAGGAGGCGTACTTTCGGTGAAAGATGTACAAATGAAAGGTTTTAAACTTTTCAATGTGATTAGTGATAAAACAGGTACAGATGCACTAAGAGATTCTAAACTTTCTACTATCGACATCAAAAGTGAGATTAAAAACAACCTCATCACTGTAGAGCGATTTAAGTTTAAGGTATCAGGATTCCGCCCACGTATTGAAGGACAAACCAGTTTCGACGGAAAACTGAACTTTAAAATGCGTTTAGGTTTACCTCCTTTGGGAATCATAGGTATTCCTATAAAAATAACAGGAACTCAAGAACATCCTAAAATAGGCTTAGGAAAAAAATCTAAAGATTTAGAAGAAACTGAATACAATGCTAATAACGAAGCTACCAATGAAGAAAAAGATACTGAAATTATACAAGAAGAAAATCATCACCCCAATAGGAGTGATGATAGCAATGGCAACTGATGAAGCTATTTGTGTATTAGATTTTCTTGACCAAACAACTTGGTATCGAGATCAAGCTGAAGTACTTTTGCGCTTGGAAGCTAAAGATATGGAGCAAGAAAACGCCTTGCTTTTAGAACTCGAAAAGCAACTCAAAGAATATTTTGCTAAAGAGCGCAAAGAGTTTACGTTACCCATTACCTTAGTAGGCACACCCTTTCAGGAAGAAGTGTGGAAGGTATTGCAAACCATTCCGTATGGTGAGACACGCACTTATAAAGAACAAGCAATTGCTGTAGGAAATCCCAAAGGCGTTCGTGCAGTAGCCAATGCCAATAGTAAAAATCGCCTCTCTATTATCGTACCTTGCCACCGTGTGATTGGCAGTAATGGTACGCTCATAGGTTATGCAGGTGGTCTTAGCCGAAAGGAGTTTTTGTTGAATTTAGAAAAAAGTAATTCCTAATACTATAACTATGGATTTTAGAACAATTGTGCCTATCTCTAAAGCAACAAAAAGCATTACTTACTATAGCTCTATAGTGAGTTTAGGCTCGTGTTTTGCTGTGAATATGGCACAAAAGTTCGCTTATTACAAATTTTCTATTACAGTAAATCCGTTTGGAGTGCTCTTTCATCCACAGGCTATTGAGTATATTCTGCAACATACCATTGCACACACTCCTTATACCGCTGAAGATTTCTTCCTTCACGATGAATTGTGGCATAGTTTCTACTTTCATTCGGATATGAGCCGCCCCTCACTCAAAGAGGCAATACACTTGGCTAACAGCCAGCAAATACAATTGCAACAAGCCTTGCAAGAGGCGAGCTTTTGTTTTATCACCTTGGGGACAGCTTGGGTATATATCTACAACAGCACCAATACTATCGTAGCAAATTGTCACAAATTGCCCTCTCAACACTTTTCTAAACGCTTGCTCTCAATAGAAGAAATCACCGAGAGTCTCAATCATATTATTACACTACTCACACAGCTCAACCCCTCAATAAATGTGATTTTTACTATTTCTCCTGTACGCCATATCAAAGACGGCTTCTTTGAAAATCAGGTGAGTAAATCACAACTCTTCTCAGCTCTATACCCTCTTATCACCAACAACAAGAGCCTTTATTTTCCTGCTTACGAATTGCTATTAGACGAATTGCGCGACTATCGTTTCTACGCCAATGATATGGTGCATCCATCGGAAATGGCTATCAATTATATTTGGGAGCGTTTGGTTGCTACCTATATAGAAACTGCCACTCAAGCAGATATGAAACAAGTAGATAGTATCCAGAAAGGCTTATTACACCGTCCCTTTCATCCCGATACTGAGAGTCACCAACAGTTTTTAGCCCAGTTGCAACAAAAAGTAGAGGCATTTACTATGAAATATCCCCATATTAGGTTTTAGGAAGCTCTTTCTCCTTCAAGAGATATGAATATCCAAATAGGTAGTATTAACTGCTAAAAAAAAAGAAAACAAAGAAAAAATAAAGAAAAATTTTCTTTTAATAAAAGAAAGTTGTATCTTTGTGGCGATATAAACTATTAAACCTAATGATTATGGATAAAAAGAAATTTATCACTGTTGTAACAGCTGGTTTTGCTCTATTTGCGATGTTTTTTGGGGCGGGCAATTTAGTTATCCCTCCCTATATAGGATTAAAAATAGGAGCTTTAAGTGGTGTGGCTTTTGCAGGTTTCTTTGTATCGGACATACTGCTATCGTTCTTGGCGGTGGTAATGGTAGCCTCCATAGGGCTCACCTTCACCGATTTAGGCAAGCGTTTTCCCCCATTATTCGTCAATGCGCTTGTTTTCATTATCATCGTTACGCTAGGGCCTCTCATTTGTGTGCCACGAACGGGTTCTACTACTTATGAAGTAGCTGTACAACCTTTCTTCCCTCAAATAGACAAGATTACCTTTGGTGTGTTCTACTTTGGTATTACCTTATTGCTTTCTATTTCAAAAGCTAAAATAGTGGATATCATAGGTAAAATCCTTACACCTTTTTTGATTCTTTCGCTTACAATTTTGATAGTTGTGGGTACTCTCAATGCCCCTAAAGAGTTGGCTGATAATGGTTATACCTTTAGAGAAGCCTTTGCTTTTGGTTTTTCGAAAGGGTATTTAACTTTAGATGTGCTGGCGGGGGTTATTTTCTCAGGCTTAATTATTTCATCTATAGTTCGTGAAGGGTACCAAAGAGAGGCTGATAAAAAGCAGGTTACCATACTCTCAGGGATAATATCCGCAGGCTGTTTGGTGTTTATCTACGGAGGACTATTATATTTAGGTGCAACCTCTAATCTTTCCCCTTCAGAAGAAGGCGTTAGTTATATAGATATACTAAAACACATAGCTTACAATGTATTGGGTAGCAATGGAGGAATTGTTATCTCAGTAGCAGTAGCTTTTGCTTGTCTAACCTCAGCGATTGCTATTGTATCGGCTATGGGTGAGATTTTCGAGAATATCAGCAAAGGGCGTATTCCTTATAAATGGGGGGTATGGATTTGTAGTATAGTATCCTTTGTCCTTTCTATTCAAAGTGTTGAAGAAATCATACATTACGCCGGTTATTTGTTAGATTTTTCATATCCTATCACCATCGCGCTTACGCTGTTTGTACTTTTCTTTGGTAAACAAGTAAAAAGCAATACTCCTTATATAGTAGGAGTGACACTCACCGCTGTATTATCAGGACTTTTTATCATCGGCGATTTGCAGAATATAGAATGGATTATTAAATTCAGAACATTGTTGCCCTTAAGTAGTTATAAAATAGAGTGGTTTTTACCTGCTTTCTTATCGTTTGTCATAACAACAGTGATAATACGAATCCAAAGTTTCCCAAAGAACTAAGCTAATTCTATTTAACTAATATATAAAAAGAGGCTGTCCAAAAAGTTTAGTTTAAA
>NZ_KB291449.1:0-873 GCF_000318295.1 Capnocytophaga sp. oral taxon 326 str. F0382 | reverse complement strand
ACCTCTCCAGAACCATTAGAGTTACAAACGGGAGTGATTAGTGCGACACAATATGTTTGTGAGGGCAATAAAGGCTTATCAACTCCAAGAGTAAGTGTTGATACGAGCAAGATACGTGGAGGAATACCACCTTATACCATTGAGTTTTTTGATAATGGAGGAAATAGTTTAGGAAATGGTACAGAGTACACACTTTCGAACTTGAATGGAGGTACTTTCTACGCTATGATAAAAGACGCTTCAGGTACTTGTGCTACGAGCACCACAAGCGTAACAGTAGAACCAGCCTTCGAGTTGCAAACACTCAGTATCACCACAACAACATCAGCTACTTGCGCTGTAGACGAGGTGATCAACATCAGTGTAACCGCTACGCCTACTTATATAGCAGGTACACCATTGCGCTATGAGATAAAAGGAAATGACAATGCCTTTACCACTATCACCACCACTACAGCAACCAACTTGAGTTTGACCCTTACAGGTTCACAAAACTTATCAGGTTCAAATTATAAGGTAGAGGTATTCAACGAAAAAACAGGTTGTAGCATCACAGGAGTACATACAGTGAAAGATGCTAATACCTTCGAGATAACCTCAAGTAACCCAGTGAGAGCCATTTGTCATAATGGAAATGGTAGTATAATGCTTACCTTTGTAGATAAAGATCTCTCTAACGGTGACCAATCTACAACAGGCTTTACCTATACAGTTACAGCAGTAAGTGGAGGAGCGACCATTTCAGGAAGCATACCAGTTGGAGGTAATACTAGAACACTTACTTTAGTAGGAGGATCTTATGATATCGAAGCGATTTCTATAGCAACAGGTTGTAAAGTAGCGGAACATCGTTTTGTAATACCATCAAATCCA
>NZ_KB291448.1:0-1547 GCF_000318295.1 Capnocytophaga sp. oral taxon 326 str. F0382 | reverse complement strand
TAGCAAGAGTATAAAAGTAGATGAAAGAGCTAATGCTGTAAAAATATTAAAAGGTGAAGAAGGTTATAATGAGCCTGAATTTGCTAACCTTAAAAACTTAGAAGGCATTATTTTTATTACAAATAATCCTTTATTTCGCGGAGATGTAGAAATACGAACCTTACCTGATGAAAATTTTGTAGTGGATAATTTAAAGATATCACCCAAAACAGGAAGTGTTGTCCTCTATGGGGTTAGTACACCTAACCTAAACTTAACCAGAGCAGAAGATCTTTTTGCTTTTTGGGCTGTTCATAATAAAGGTATTACTAATGTCAATTTATCAGCCTCTAAAAAAATTATGCAACGAGGAGAAACAAGTCATTTGGGTTTTGTAGGTGATTTTATTATAATTGCAGATTGCCCTAATTTAAAAACTTTTACCTTGCCTGATGTTTCTAAAAGTACCGTTTCTCCTATTTCAATATTTGCAATCTCTCTTTTAGAATTACCTAAGCTTACTTCTACTATTGATTTAAGTAAAATACAAGTTTTTTCTTCTCTTCAATTAGCTAAAATACCAGCAACTACTAAAATTATATATCCTGCTGATATTAAATATTTTACAATAGGAGGAAATAAAGAAAAAGAAGGTCAGTTTGGAAAATTAATTTTAACTATTACAAAAGATATATACGACAAAGAGGAAACAAAAGCTTTTATCCAAAAATATCTTCCTAATAATAGAATTACAACTTCATACAATTTTGTAGATAATTTATTAGAGGATTCAGAAATTTATGACTATACTGACACCAATAATGAAAGTGGCCGACCTTCCATCCACAACCGAAGTTTTTTAAATAAAACTAACAATAAAGCACTAACTCTTAACGAAATCGTAAAACTTAGATTCGGAAACTCTAAACATAAAAAGTAATTATCTAAATTTAATAACTATGTCAAATTTATTTAAATCGATAGCTTTTGTAGCTATCTTAGGAATGGCATTAGTAGGATGCCAAAAAGAAGAGGCGAACATTGCTGATCATCCAGCTAATGAAGGGAACTCACAAAACGCTAATGAGACGACAGTTGTTAGCGAACATCCCTCTGTTAATTCTAACTTCACTGTAGATAGTGTAGTGGGAAATTACAAAGGTGAAATTAACCAAGTAAAGATGAACGGAGAAAATAAGGACTCTGTTTCTGATAGAACGGTAAATATCACCAAAAACGGCAATAACAAGTTTAACCTAAGTGTTGATGCTTTTAAAGTAGGAAGAATGCCTGCTAAACTAACTATCAACGTTAAGGGTATCACATTAAATAGTGACGGTACTTTTTCAGGAAGCTTTTCTAATGGAGTAAACTTACTGTTGACTGATTACCCTGCCAATATTAGAGGTAAATTCTTTAAGAAAGATAATGCGACAAAAGTAGAATTTACTTTGGAAAGTAGCGGAACCTATCTTTTATTTGTAAATTTTGATGCTTCTGTACATTTTGATACTTACTAAAAAGTAGTAACTTTAAGGGGCTGTCCTAAAAGTTTTTCTTGAGGGGGC